>JAPLSF010000067.1 GCA_026398785.1 Pseudomonadota bacterium
CACCTGCACGCCCGCGAGCACGCGCCCGTAATCGGAACCGTGGTTGCGGTAATGGAACAGGCTGATGTTCCAGTGCGCGCCCACCGCCTCGAGAAAGCGCAGCAGCGCACCCGGGCGTTCCGGGAATTCGAAACGGAACAGCCGCTCGTGTTGCAGTCCGTGCGCGTGGCCACCGACCATGTAGCGCACGTGCAGCTTGGCCATCTCGTCGTCGCTCATGTCGATGACGCGGTAGCCCGCGTCGGCCACCAGCGCCAACAGCGCTTCCTTCTCGCGCCGACCTTCGGCGAGCGCAATCCCCGCGAAAATGCGCGCCGAACGCGAGTCGTCGTAGCGGTAGTTGAACTCGGTGACGCTGCGGCGGCCGAGCAGGCGGCAGAACCGCAGGAAGCTGCCGGGTTCCTCGGGAATCTCCACCGCCAGCAAGGCTTCGCGCTGCGCACCGATATCGGCCCGCTCGGCGATGTGACGCAGGCGGTCGAAATTGACGTTGGCGCCGCAGTTGAGCGAGACGAGCGTCCGGCCCGTGCATTGCTCGCGCGCGACATAGCGCTTGATGCCGGCGACCGCGAGCGCGCCCGCGGGCTCGGCGATCGTGCGGTTGTCCTCGAAGATGTCCTGGATCGCGGCGCAGATTTCATCGGTCGTAACCAGCAGCACTTCGTCGACATACCTGCGCGCGAGACGGAAAGTCTCCTCGCCGACCCGACGCACGGCCACGCCGTCGGCAAAGATGCCGACACGGTCGAGCGTTACGCGCTCACCGGCGCGCAGCGAATCGTGCATGCTCGCCGCGTCTTCGGGCTCGACGCCGACGATGCGCACCTGCGGATAGAGCGACTTCACGTACGTCGCAATACCAGCGATCAGGCCGCCGCCACCGATCGGCACGAAGATCGCGTGTGGCGGCGAAGAACACTGCCGCAGGATTTCCATGCCGATCGTGCCCTGACCGGCGATCACGTCGGGGTCATCGAAGGGATGGATGAAGGTGAGCCCGCGCGCGTGCGCCACGCCCATGGCGTGCTCGAACGCGTGCTCGAAATCGTCGCCCTCGAGCACCACTTCGCCGCCGAGGTCGAGCACTGCCTGCACCTTGATGTGCGGCGTCGTCCGCGGCATCACGATGACGGCGACGATGCCGCGCCGCCGCGCCGCGAGCGCGACACCCTGCGCGTGGTTACCGGCCGACGCACAGATCACGCCGCGCGCCGCCGTGGCGTCGTCGAGCGTGGAGATCTTGTTGTAGGCGCCGCGGAGCTTGAACGAGAAGACCGGCTGCAGGTCTTCACGCTTGAACAGCACGTCGTTGCCGAGGCGCCTGCTCAGCCGGCGGGCCGGCTCGAGCGGGGATTCGATGGCGACGTCGTAGACGCGCGCCTTCAGGATGCGTTCGATGTAACTTTCTTGCATGGCCATGGCTCGCGGGATCACCTCGTACGTTACCATCCTTCGCTTCCGCAACCCGCATCTGGCACTAACGGCAAAACCGTCTTGCGCATCGAACTGATCATGACCGTGCTCGCCGGATTCGCGGGCGGGCTGGCCGGCACGCTCTGGGCCGGCACCGTCTCGTCGGTACTCCTTGCCCGGCGGCCCGAACTGATTGCCGCCGGCTGGCGTCCCGACACGGCGTGGCGCGTCCTGCACACGGCCGCCCTGTACGGCCTGTGTGGCGCAGCCGCGGGGCTCCTGTTCTGGTTCGGCTGGGGCCTGGTCGCATTCACCAACTCGCCCTGGTTCATGGTCGGTGCCAGCTACGGGTTGCTGCTCTGGTTCGCCGCGGCCTTCCCGGCATTGCTGCTGCTCTCGCTGCGGGTGCCCGCGTTGCGGGCCGCCGGCGTCGTGATGGCCATCGAGACGCTCGTCGCAGCAGTCTCGGTCGGCCTGCTTTGCGCTTTCGCCTGGCAGCGCGCCGCGTAGAATCACCGTTCCTTTGTTCGACCCATTGCCGGGGGAATTCGCATGCAGATGATCAACCGGGCAGCGCTCGGCCTCGCCCTGCTGCTCGCCGGGACCGTGGCGCACGCACTGACGGCCACGGAACTCGTCGCCAAGAACATCGAGGCCAAGGGCGGCGCCGCGGCACTGCAGGCCGTGAAATCGCTGCGTCGCGAAGGCCGGCTCATCGCCAACGGCGGGCAGTTCGTGCTCGAGTTGCGCGAGACCAAGCAGCGGCCCGACTCGATCCGCACCGAAGTCAGCATGCAGGGCCTCTCGCAGGTCCAGGCATACGACGGCAAGGAAGGCTGGCGCATCGATCCGTTCGGCGGTCGCAAGGACCCCGAACGCATGCCGGCCGACGACGTGAAGGAATTCGCCGAAGACGCCACCATCGACGGCGTGCTGGCCGATGCCGCCGCCGCTGGCAGCACGATCGAATACCTCGGCACCGAGGACATCGACGGTACACCCGCGCACAAGCTCAAGGTCGTGCGCAAGGACGGCGGCCTGCAGTACGTGTACCTCGATCCCGATTACTTCCTCGAGATCCGCGTCGAAAGCCAGCGGGTCGTGCGCGGCGTGAAGCGCACGTCAGTCACCGACTACGGCAATTATGAAAAAGTCGGTGGCGTGTTCTGGCCACTCTCGATCGAGTCCGGCCTCAAGGGCGAAGGTGACCCCGCCAAGTTCGAATACCAGTCGGCGGTCGTTAACCCGGAGATCGCTCCGGGCTATTTCGCGTTCCCCGTGACCGCGCAGAAGTAAGGGAGTACTGACCATGAACATCCTGCGTACCTCCCTGCTCGCGGCGGCCCTGGTACCGACGGCGCTGTTTGCTGCGGCGCCCGCGAAGCCCGCGGCACCGGCGTTCGACTCGTCGATCATCTCCGGCCTCGGCGCGCGCAACATCGGTTCCGCGACGATGAGCGGCCGGATCTCGTCCCTCGACGCAGTGACGCCCGCCGACGGCAAGCTGGCGTTGTGGGTTGGTGCCGCAAGCGGTGGCGTCTGGAGATCACTCGACGGCGGCACTACCTTCACCCCGGTGTTCGATGACCAGCCCGTGCAGTCCATCGGCGCGGTCGAGATCGACAAGCGCAACCCCGAGACCGTCTGGGTCGGCACCGGCGAGGCCTGGACGCGCAACAGCGTTTCCATCGGCAACGGCATCTACAAGACGACCGACGGTGGCGACACCTGGCAGAACATGGGCCTCGCCGGCTCCGAGCGCATCGCCGACATCCGCATCGACCCGCGCGCGAGCGACACGGTCTTTGCCTGCGTGACGGGCCGCCTGTGGAGCGATTCGCTCGAACGCGGCGTCTACAAGACCAGCGACGGCGGCAAGACGTGGCAGCAGGTGCTGCAAGCGCCGAACGCCGCGACCGGCTGCGCCAGCCTGAGCATGGACGAGAAGAACCCGGACGTGCTCTACGCCGCGCTGTGGGAATTCCGCCGCAAGGGCTGGACGTTCCGCTCCGGCGGCGAATCGCCCGCGGCACCGTCAGCCAGCGCGCTGATGGTCACGCGTGACGGCGGCCGCACCTGGAACGAAGTGACACCTGAGAAGAACAAGGGCTTCGCACAGAAACCCTACGGCCGCATCGCGGTCAACGTCGCGCCGAGCGATTCGAAGCGTGTGTATGCGTTCGTCGAGTCGCCGCAGAGCGCGCTCTACGTCAGCGACGACGGCGGCGCCACGTGGGAAGCACGTGACCGCAGCCAGTGGATGGTCTGGCGTCCGTTCTACTTCGCGCGCATGACGGTCGACCCGCACAACGCCGACCGTGTGTTCAAGGACGACGGCGCGCTGATCCTGTCGGAAGACGCGGGCCGCAGCTTCAGCGCAGTCGGTGGCTTCAACGGGGCGCACGGCGACGTGCACGACGTCTGGGTGAACCCGAAGAACCCGAAGCACGTGATCGCGGGCGACGACGGCGGCCTGTGGCAGAGCCACGACGGCGGCAGCAAGTGGTGGAAGGGCGAGAACCTGCCGATCTCGCAGTTCTACCACGCGAGCGTCGACGACGAAGATCCGTACCACGTCTATGGCGGCCTGCAGGACAACAGCAGCTGGATGGGCGATTCGGCCTATCCGGGCGGCATCACCAACAGCCGCTGGGAAAACATGTACGGCGGCGACGGGTTCTGGATGTTCTCCGACCCGACCGACGCCGACTACCTCTACACCGAATACCAGGGCGGCACCGTCGCGCGCGTGAACAAGCACACGCACGAGACGCGTGACATCCAGCCCAAGGCGCGGGCTGGCGAAAAGCTGCGCTTCAACTGGAACACGCCCTTGCACCTTTCTCCCAACGCGAAGGGCACGCTCTACATGGGGTCGCAGTTCCTGTTCCGCACGCGCGACCAGGGGCAGACGTGGGACCGCATCTCGCCGGACCTCACGACCAACGACCCGCAGAAGCAGCGCCAGGAAGAAACCGGCGGCGTCACGGTGGACAACTCCGCTGCCGAGATGCACACGACGATCTACTCGATCAGTGAATCGCCGAAGACGGCAGGCACAATCTGGATCGGCACCGACGACGGTAACGTGCAGCTCACGCGCGACAGCGGCAAGAGCTGGACGAACGTCACTGGCAACCTCAAGGGACTGCCACAGGCTTCGTGGGTGAGCTGGGTTGAGGCGAGCCGGCACGACGCGGCCACGGCCTATGCGACGTTCGACCGCCACACGTTCGGCGATCACGATCCGTGGGTCTACGTCACGCGCGATTACGGCAAGAGCTGGCAACCGCTGGTCACGCCGAAGGATGCACGCGGGATCCGCGGCTACGCGCACGTCATCAAGGAAGACGCGCAGCAGCCGAACCTGCTGTTTCTCGGCACGGAGTTCGGCCTGTGGGTCTCGATCGACGGTGGCCAGTCGTGGGCCGGCTTCAAGGGCGACAAGTTCCCCGCGGTCGCCGTGCGCGACCTCGTCATCCAGCCGCGCGATAACGACCTCGTCATCGCCACTCACGGTCGCGGCATCTGGATCATCGACGACCTCACTCCGCTGCGTGCGTTGAGCACAGACCTGATGACGCAGGAAGCAGCGTTCATCTCCGCACGACCGGTGCAGCAGCGCATCCAGGCGTCCGGCGGCTGGTCCAGCGGCGCTGCGACGTTCATCGGCGAGAACCCGCCGGGTGGCGCGGTGATGACGTATTACCAGCGCACGCGTCACCTGTTCGGCAGCCTCAAGCTCGAGATCCTCGATTCGAGCGGGCGCGTCGTCGACGAGCTGCCGGCCAGCAAGCGCCGGGGCCTCAACCGCGTCGAATGGTCGATGCGTGAGAAGCCGCCGCGCGTCCCGCCGGCGGTGCAGCTGGCATTCGCCGGCACGCAGGGTCCGCGCGTACTGCCCGGCAGCTACACCGCACGCATGACCAAGGGCGGTAAGGTGTACGAGCAGAAGTTCGACGTCGGTCTCGACCGCCGCGCGACCTTCACCTTGGAGCAGCGCAAGCAGCAATACGACGCTGCAATGCGCGTCCGCAAACTGTTCGGCGAGGAGATGGCTGTGCTCGAGCGCATCCAAACGCTGCGCGCGAGTATCGCGGCGGCGAGCGGCAATGCGGCCGTCGATGCGTCGACCAAGGCGAAGCTCGCGGCGTTCGACATGCAGGCCGACGACGTGCGCAAGCGCATCGTCGCGACCAAGGAAGGCGGTGCGATCACGGGCGAGGAGCGGCTGCGCGAGCACACCGACCAGCTCTATGGCGCGCTCATCGGTTATGAAGGCGCGCCGGGCACCTACCAGATGGAACGCATCGACGTGCTCGAAGCCGAGCTCGCCGACATCGAGAAGCAGTTCGAGGGATTGCTGTCAGCGGAGCTGCCGGGCGTGAACCAGGCGCTGCAGGCGGTGGGCCAGCCGCCGATCGCGGTGCCGCCGAAAGTGCCCGCGATGGCGGATGCCGGGATCAGCTCGGCGAACGCGCACTGGCTCGCGACGCGCAAGCGCAAGGACAAGAAGGCGCTGTTCCACAGCCTGCCGCAGGACACGGTCAGGCTCTGGTAGTGCAGGTTGGCAGGCCAGTCACAGGGACGCGAACCCGGCGCCCTGGGCACTGGCCGCTGCTAACGCAGGGCCTGCCGGGCTTTCTGCGCCAGGGCGACGATCGCCACGGCAATCGCGCCGGCGACGACTCCGACGACCAGGTTCGCCAGCATCGGCGTCATCGCCGACACCGCGAGTTCGATGCCGGACAGTGCGGCTCCCCGTTCGGCGGCGCCCTTGAGCCGGTGCTCCACCCACGGAATGCCGTGCGCGAGTATGCCGCCGCCCACGAGAAACATCGCGGCCGTGCCCAGCACCGACAGCAATCTCATCAGCCACGGCGCGAACGCGACGACGACGCGTCCCAGTCGGCGTGACGAGGCCGCGAGCATGCCTTCGCCGGCGCGCTGGCTGAGGTAGAGGCCGGCATCGTCGAGCTTCACGATGCCGGCGACCAGGCCGTATACGCCCGCAGTCATGAGCACGGCGATGCCGACCAGCACCGCGACGCGCACCCCGAACGTCGCGGAGGCCACCGTGCCCAGCGTGATGACGATGATCTCCGCGGAGAGGATGAAGTCGGTGCGCACCGCGCCCTTGATCTTCTCCTTCTCGACCGCGCGCAGGTCAGCCACGGGATCCGCCAGCGCCTTGCGCAATGCCTTGCGGTGCTCGTCCAGATCCGCGCGATGCGTCAACCGGTGCCAGATCTTCTCGAAACCCTCGTAGCAGAGGTACAGGCCGCCGGCCATGAGCAGCGGCACGATCGCCCACGGCGCGATCGCACTGATCGCGAGCGCGGCAGGGACGAGGATGGCTTTGTTGACCAGGGAACCCTTCGCCACCGCCCACACGACCGGGAGTTCGCGGTTCGCCTTCACGCCGGCAACCTGCTGCGCGTTGAGCGCGAGGTCGTCGCCCAGGACCCCAGCGGTCTTTTTGGTGGCGGCTTTGGTCAGGACGGAAACGTCGTCCAGCACGCTGGCGATGTCGTCGAGCAGGGCAAGAAGGCTGGCGACGGCCATGGCAGCACTCGAAAGTATGGAGGGCTTATGTTACGGGCCGCTGCGGAGCGGCGCGAATGCCGTCCCGGCCACGGAACGTTCTTGTAATGTAGTCATCAAACCCGTTCCCGGCTGACCACGTTTCGAGCGGACTCGACTTTGACTTCGCACCTGCCCCTGCTGCTGCTCTCGATCCTGGCGTTGACAGGATGCACGGTCGGCCCGAAACCGCGGGTCCCCGCCCCCGAATCGCTCGGGGTACCCGCTCACTTTCAGACATCAGCGGCGCAGCCGGACACGACCAATGCATTGGTCGCGGACTGGTGGCTCACCTTCGACGATCCGGTGCTCTCGCATCTCGTCGAGCAGGCGCTCGCCGCCAACACGAACATCGACGCGGCGGGCGCCCGGGTCCGGCAAGCACGGGCCGCGCTCAAGAGCACCCGCGCGGGATGGTGGCCGACGCTCGATTTCGGCATGTCCGCGTCGCGACTCATGGGCGTTGGTGCGGGAGCGCAGGTACCGGATCGAACGACCTACGACGCCGGTTTCGACGCCCGCTATGAACTGGATTTGTTCGGCGGACAACGCCGCGCGGTGCAGGCATCCACGGCCGACCTCGCGGCAGTCGAGGCGAACCTGCACTCGACGCAGCTCACGGTCGCCGCCGAGGTCGCACTGAATTACGTCGACGCGCGGCTCGCTCAACGCCAGCTCGAAATCGCTCGGGCCAACCTGGCGGCACAGGACGAGACGCTGCAGATCGTCCAGTGGCGCACGCAGGCCGGGCTAGTAGGCGCGCTCGATCTGGAACAGGCGCGCCAGTTGCGCGCGCAGACCGCCGCGACCGTCCCATTGCGCGAGCAGGCATTGTCATCGGCCCTGAACCGGCTCTCGGTGCTCACGGGTTCGGCCCCGGGAACCGTCGACGCAGTGTTCGAACGCGTGACCCCGATCCCGATGGCCGCCGCAGCTGGCATTTCGGTCCCGGCCGAAATGCTGCGCAGGCGCCCGGACGTGACCGCCGCGGAACGCACGCTGATCGCCGAGACGGCCCGCATTGGCGTGCGGGAGGCCGACCTGTATCCGTCACTGGGACTGTCGGGCTCGCTCAGCGGCAACTCGTCGAACTGGGGTGATCTCACGAACGCGTCGTTCGGCAGTCTCGCGGCAGGCCTGACCGCACCGATCTTCCAGGGCGGACGCCTGCGCGCAGCCGTCGAACAACAGCGGGCTGCGGCCATCCAGGCACTCGCCGTCTACCGCGACACCGTGCTGGTGGCGCTCGAGGAATCCGAGAATGCGCTGGTGGCGATCTCCGTCACCGAACGGCGCGAGCGCGAACTCGTCGTCGCCGAAGAAGCTGCGCGTAACGCGACCGTGCTGGCGCGCAGCCAGTACCAGGCTGGCATCATCGATTTCTCCAATCTGCTTGATGCGGAGCGCAGCCTGCTCACGACCGAGACCAGCCGCGCGACCGCCCACGCCGACCGTGCGGCGGCGACCGTGCAGCTCTACAAGGCGCTCGGCGGCGGTTGGGAGAACGCGCCGTCCCCGCGTTCGCTGACGTCCACTTTCCCCTGAAGGGCCCAATGGAACCGCAGGCAAGCACAAGTCCGGAGCGCTCGGCGCTCGATGAATTCCTCGGCCGGCAGCCGGTCTCGGCGCGAATGCGACTGTTACGCAAGGCGGCGCCCGCCATCGGCGTGCTGCTGTTGGCGGGAATCGCCCTCCTGTTCTTCACAGGACGCAGGAGCGACGCGCCGAACTACGCAACCACGCCTGTGCAACGCGGCGACCTGCGCGTCACGGTGTCGGCCACCGGCAACCTGCAGCCGACCAACGAAGTCGAGGTGGGCTCGGAACTGTCGGGCCTCGTGACTGAAGTGAACGTCGACAACAACGACCGGGTGCAGCGCGGCCAGGTCCTGGCACGAATCGACACCGCACGCCTGCAGGACACGATCGCGCAGAGCCGGGCGTCGCTGCAGTCCGCAATCGCCAACGTCGCGCAGGCCGAAGCCACGGCGCAGCAGGCACGGGCAGCGCTCGCGCGATTCGAGGAAGTGCACAAGCTTTCGGGCGGCAAGGTGCCGTCGGCCGCGGAGTTCGACACCGCCAGGGCAGAGTACGCACGAGCGGTTGCGGGCGTGCGCACCGCGGAGGCCGGCGTGGCGCGGGCGCGGGCACAACTGTCGTCGGACCAGACGCAGTTTTCGAAGGCCCTCATCCTCTCGCCGGTCACGGGCGTCGTGCTGTCGCGCCAGATCGATCCCGGCCAGACCGTAGCGGCCTCGTTCAATGCACCCGTGCTGTTCCTGATCGCCGAGGACCTGAGCGCCATGCGGCTCGAGGTCAAGGTGGATGAGGCCGACGTGGGTCAGGTAGCCGCCGGGCAGTCGGCCACGTTCCAGGTGGACGCCTTCCCTGGCCGCACGTTTCCGGCGCGGGTCGAACGTGTCGATGTCGGCGCGAATGCCGGCACCAGTTCGACGACTTCGAGCAGTTCGTCCAGCACCGTGGTTTCGTACACGGCCGCGCTCACGGTGGACAACAAGGATTCGACACTGCGCCCCGGCATGACGGCCACGGCTGAGATCGTCACGAGCGAGAAGCACGACGTGCTGCTGGTGCCCAACGCCGCATTGCGCTTCTCACCCGACGCCAGCGCGGCCAGTGGCGAGCGCAGCGGCGTCACGAAAGTCTTGCTACCGGGGCCACCCCGCGGGACCGCAGGCAACAAGACTCGCGAGGTCAAGATCGGACGTGGCAGCGCGCAGCAGGTCTACGTTCTCAATGCGCAAGGCGAGCCGGAGCCCGTGGCGGTCACGACGGGCGATACCAACGGCACGCTGACGGAAGTCACGGGAGACTCGTTGCGCGAAGGGGCAATGGTGATCACGGGCAAGCTCGCGCCGGAGGGCACAAGTGGGTGATGCCCCCGGTGCCGCACGCGCCGACCGGGGCGATCCCCTGATCCAGCTGCGTGGCGTGACCAAGACCTTCGGCTCCGGTGTCGCCAGCTTCCAGGCGCTGCGCGGCGTGGATTTCGACGTCGCGGCCGGCGACTTCGTTGCGGTCATGGGGCCGTCGGGATCCGGCAAATCGACGATGATGAACATCCTCGGCTGCCTCGACGTGCCGACCGCGGGCGAGTTCCTTTTCCAGGGCTTTCACGTCGAAAAGCTGACCCGCGACGAACGCGCGCTGCTGCGTCGCCGCTACCTCGGCTTCGTGTTCCAGGGCTTTAACCTGCTGGCGCGGACCAACGCCCTCGAGAACGTCGAACTGCCCCTGCTCTACCGCGGCGAGAAGCCGCGCGCGCGGCGAGAAGCCGCGATGAATGCGCTGGCACAAGTGGGACTCGCAGACTGGTGGGATCACACTCCGGCCGAACTCTCTGGCGGCCAGCAGCAACGCGTGGCCATCGCGCGGGCGATCGTCACTGCACCGCAGGTGCTGCTCGCCGACGAGCCGACCGGCAACCTGGACACGGCGCGCTCGCTCGAGATCATGGAACTCCTGACCCGCTTCAACCGGTCCGGAATCACCATCCTAATGGTAACCCACGAAGCCGAGATGGCCGCTTACGCGCATACGGTTACGCACGTTCGCGACGGGCTCGTGGACCAGCTTGAGGTGCGTGACCCATGAGCATGCTCGGGCCCACGCTGGTGCTCGCCCTGCGGGAAATCCGGCGGCACGTGTTGCGCTCGGTCCTGACCGTGCTCGGTATCGTGATCGGCGTCGCGGCCGTCGTCACGATGGTCACGCTCGGCAATGGGGCGACAGCAGCAGTGCGCGAGCAGATCTCCGGGTTGGGCGTGAACATACTGCAGGTTCGCCCGGGACAGGGTTTCGGTCGCGGCGGCGGTGGCCCGGCACCCGCGGACTTCGACATGGACGATGTGGCGGCCATCCGCGACCAGGTCGCCGGTGTCGTCGTCGTTGCCCCTCTCTCGCAGTCGTCGGGCACGGCCGTGCGCAATGCCGCCAACTGGTCGACGACCGTCAACGGCACGACGTCCGACTACTTCACGGCACAGCAATGGGACACGGCCTCCGGACGCACGTTCACGGCAGCCGAAGAGCAAGCCGGCAAGGCCGTGTGCGTGATCGGATCGACGGTGAGCCGCAACCTGTTCCGCGCGGACGACCCGCTGGGGCAGCGCTTCCGCCTGCGCGGCCTGTCGTGCGAGGTGATCGGCACGCTCGTGACGCGCGGCCAGGGCGGCTTCGGCAACGATCAGGACGACGTCGTGCTGATGCCGATCAAGACCGTGCAGCGACGCATCACCGGCAACCGCAACGTGCGGCAGATGCTGGTGAAGGTGGATCCGGCCTACGACACGGCGGCCGTGACCGCCTCGCTGCAGTCTCTGCTGCGCGAACGTCGCAACATCCGCGGTGCGAAGCAGGACGACTTCAACATCTTCGACACGGCGCAGATCTCGCAGACGCTGCAGGGAACCACGCGCATCCTCACCTCACTGCTGGGCGCCGTTGCAGCGGTCAGCCTGCTCGTCGGCGGCATCGGCATCATGAACATCATGCTGGTGTCCGTGACCGAGCGGACGCGCGAGATTGGCATCCGGCTCGCGATCGGCGCCGTCGGACGGGAGGTGCTGCTGCAGTTCCTGGTGGAAGCCGTCGTGCTGGCCTGCCTCGGCGGAGTCATCGGCCTGCTGCTGGCCCTGGTCGCCAGTTGGGCGCTGGCGCCGCTGTTGCAGGTGCCGTTCCTGTTCGACGTCCGCATCAACGTCGTCGCCTTCGTCTTTTCAGCGTTGATCGGCGTGATCTTTGGCTACTTCCCGGCGCGGCAGGCCGCGCAACTCAATCCGATCGACGCGCTGCGGCACGAATGACCTTGCTAGCGATCGAGGAAGTCGCGCGCGTACCGCACGATTTCCTCGGCGCCCGCGTCGAGCACGTTGCCCGCGGGGGGCGACAGGTCTGCACGGCGCGCATCGCGCAGCAGCGATTCGGTGCGTGCCGTCGATTCCCAGAACTCATCATGCGCACGCAGGATCATCACGGGCAGCTTGAGCAGTGGCAGGCGCTCACCCACCTGGTAGCTGCCATCCGACGACGGCACGCCGATCAACATCAGGCGACGCACCTGCTCGGGCTTCGCCAGCGCGAGTTCGATGGCCGCCAGCGCACCGCCCTGGTAACCGATCACATCCACCTGCTTGAGCCGCAGCGAGTCGACCAGGTCTACGAACGCGGCAGCGTGATCGGCCACGACAGCGGCCTGCTCGGGCCCGTCCGACTCACCTGAACCCGGCAGGTCCGGGGCGTAGACGCTGCGGTCGCGGCCCAGGTCGCGCAGAACCGGACGGAACGCCCGGCCCGTCAGGGTCGACGGCGTGATGCAGACGAGGGGAGTCAGTTCGTCGAAGCCGCCACTCGACGGAAACGACGTGTGCAAATGCAGCTGCCCGAATCGACAGTCAACGTACATCTTGCGCAGGTGGATGGTCACGGGCGGGGAACTCCTGCTCGAAAGTGCGGCGCTGCGGGCGATCGTGCGGGCGGAAATGCGGGTCACTGGCGGATCCTCGGTGGGCGTGCGGCGTTCGTGCGGTGCATTCTCCGCGCGCCCAGCCGGCCTCACGTTGATTCAGCTCTCACTCCAGCCGCGATCGGCATGACTTAATGCTGCACCGGGCACGCAGCGCGCGTCCACCGGAATGGTTGCAAAATTATGTCGTGTCGCGCTCACGTCGTGTCCAGATACCACTCGTAGTCGCGGTCGCTCACGAGCGCGCCGAACTTCTCCGCTTCCTGGCGCTTGATCGCGAGGAAGACATCGAGGAATCCCGGGCCCAGTGTGTCGCGCAGGAACGCCGACGACGCGGCCGTTTCGAGCGCA
>JAPLSF010000255.1 GCA_026398785.1 Pseudomonadota bacterium
GCACGCTGTGCCACGCGGCGAAGGCATTGAAGGACCACGGCGCGAAGCGCGTCGTGGCCTACATCACCCACCCGGTGCTTTCGGGCCCTGCGGTGGACCGCATCGAGGCTTCGGCGCTCGACGAGCTGGTGGTGACGGACACGATCCCGCTGCGTGAGAACGCGCAGGCGTGCCGCAAGATCCGCCAGTTGTCGGTCGCCGGCCTGCTGGCCGAGACGATGCGGCGGATCAGGGACGAGGAGAGCGTCAGCTCTCTCTACCTGGACTGATTTTGGAGCTGCCGCATTCTGGTCGCGGATGCAGCGGTATTTTCTGTGCAACTGGAGTCTACAAATGAAAACTGCTTTCGAACTCGTCGCCGAGTTCCGTGACGCGCAGGGCAAAGGTGCGAGCCGCCGCCTGCGTCACGCGAACAAGGTCCCGGCCATTCTCTACGGTGGCCACCGTGATGCGCGCGCGCTGTCGCTCGATCACACCAGGCTGCTGCTGCTGCTCGACAACGAGCGCTTCTACTCGACGATCATCAACCTGAAGGTCGGCGAGTTGAACCAGGCGGCGATCCTCAAGGACGTGCAGCGCCACCCGGCGAAGAACGCAATCGTTCACATCGACCTGCAGCGCGTGCTCGACGACGAGAAGATCCGCATCACGATCCCGCTGCACTTCAGGGGCGAGGCCGGTTCGCCGGGCGTCAAGAAGGGCGGCATCGTTTCGCGCCTGCGCAACGAGGTCGAGATCATCTGCCTGCCGAAGGACCTGCCGGAGTTCATCGAGGTCGATCTGTCGGCCGTCGATCTGAACCAGATGCTGTACCTCGCTGATCTCAAGGCGCCGGAAGCAGTCGAGATCCCCGAGCTGACGCACGGTCGCAATGCGCCGATCGTCTCGATCCACCACGCGCGCGCAGCCGAAGAACCGGAAGCAGTGGCGGGGGCCGAGGCGGCAGCGGGTGCTGCTCCTGCGGCGGCTCCGGCTGCCGGCGCGGCAGCGGCCAAGCCAGCGGCGGGTGCGGCAGCGGCCAAGCCGGCCGAAGCCAAGAAGGACGCCAAGAAGTAACGCGAACGCTCCGGCCGCAGTGCATGCGGTTGGAGAGAGCGGGCCGCCCTGTACGGGGCGGCCCGATTTTCGTTTTTCCCAGGCAGAACGATCATCATGGCCGGCACACCGTTGCAGATCGTGGTCGGGCTCGGCAATCCGGGACCCGAACACCGGCTCACGCGCCATAACGCGGGATTCTGGTTCGTCGACGCGCTTGCCTATCGGCACGGCGTGCAGTTTCGTGCACACGCGCGCTACCAGGGCGAGATCGCCAAGGTGGTCATCGAGGGCACGGAGCTGGTGCTGCTGAAGCCGCAGACGTACATGAACCGAAGCGGCCTTTCGATCCGCGCGCTCATGGACTACATCAAGGCGCCCGTGTCGGCGGTGCTCGTCGTGCACGACGAACTCGACCTGCCGTGCGGCGTCGCGCGACTCAAGCTCGGCGGCGGTCACGGCGGCCATAACGGGCTGCGCGACACCATCACGCATTGCGGCCCCGATTTCTGGCGCCTGCGGGTCGGCATCGGGCATCCGGGCGACAAGTCGCAGGTCATCGATTACGTGCTGCAGCGTGCGCGGCCGGCCGAGGAGAACGCGATCGTCGATGCAATCGACGCCGGCCTCGACTCGCTCTCCCTGCTGCTGCGCGAAGGCGCCGAGAAGGCGATGAACCGCCTCCATACGAAAGCGATCAGCGAGTAGCAATAGAACCATGGGCATCAAGTGCGGCATCGTCGGCCTTCCCAACGTGGGCAAGTCGACGCTCTTCAACGCGGTCACGCAGGCGCAGAACGCAGCGGCTGCGAACTATCCGTTCTGCACGATCGACCCGAACGTGGGCGTCGTGCCGGTGCCGGACCTGCGCCTCAAGGCGCTGGCCGACATCGTCAAACCCGAGAAGATCCTGCCCACGACGGTCGAGTTCGTCGATATCGCCGGCCTGGTGGCTGGTGCATCGAAAGGCGAAGGACTCGGCAACAAGTTTCTCGCGCACATCCGTGAAACCGATGCCATCGCCCACGTGGTGCGCTGCTTCGTCAACGACGACATCGTGCATGTCGCAGGCCGCATCGATCCGCTCAGCGACATCGACGTCATCAATACCGAACTCGCGCTCGCCGACCTCGATACCGTCGAGCGTGCGCACCGCCGCGCCGAG
>JAPLSF010000019.1 GCA_026398785.1 Pseudomonadota bacterium
CATAGCCCGCCGCCGCCAGACCCGGTTCGGCCGTGCCAAACTCGTAGAGCAGCAGCCCGCCGGCCTGGGCGGTGCCGGCGATGAGGACTGTCGCCGCGAATGCAGCCGTCGCTGAGCCTGCCAGAACTGCCCTGCGTACCTTGGTCATGATCCATCCTTAAATGGTTTGCAACTGACTGAACCGGACTCCGCGACCACCGTCACTGGCGCACCGTGCTTCGCGGGAACAGCAGGGTAGACAACAGAGGGCAAGGGGCACAAGGGGCACAACGTGCCCCCAGCCCAAAGCAGCCTCGATCCGAACCGGCTCGCAGCGCACGCATACGAAGCGCGGTCAGTGTTCCAGGCCGTCGTTGTACTTCAGGTCGCCTTTCGCATCGAGCACCGCCGGGACGGCCGCCCCCGGCGGCAGCATTCGGCCACGATCAAGCATGCGATCCAGTTCGGCGAGCGCGTCGCCGCCCCTCGCCGGGGCGCCCTTGCCGAGCACGAAGTCGGCCAATTCGCTCCGCGTCACGTCGACGTGACGCGCGCCGCGCGAGGCGACCGGGGAGATCACGAGCACGCAATTGCGAAGCTCGACCTGCCTGATCTGCGGGTCGCCCTCCGCGGCAAGGGTGAAGACCAACCGCTGGCCCTCGGCCTTGCGCGGGTCGACGAGGAAGCGGACGAACTGCAGGTTCTGGTCGACGGAGGCGCCCGCCAGGACGTCGGCGCGCGGGGTATTGAGGAACGTCCGGATCTCGTTCAGCGTTACCGGCCGGTCCTGCACGAGGAGCTTGCCCTCGATCTGCAGCGCCTCGGTGATGTAAAAGCCCCGCGCGTTGGCCGAGTCGGTACGCTGGCCGAGGGCGCGGGCCGCCGTCGCGCGAGCCGTCCGCGCGGCCGGATCCACGGGATCGAGCTTCAGCAGCAGGGAGGTGAGCTTGAGTCCCCAGCGCCAGTTCGCGAGTCCGCCGTCGGCCACCGCCTGCGTGGCCATCTGTTCCACGGCCGCGCGGCCGCCCATCGCCTGCACCGTACGTTCCGCTTCTTCCCGGACCGACAGCGGATTGATCTCGTAGACGTCGCCGTCGAACCAGCCCATGTTGCCGTTGTAGACCTGTCGGACGTGACTCTCGACCTGCCCGTAGATCTCGCGTCGATCACGCAGGTTGCCGGGCATGTACACCACCTCGGCCGCCTCACGGGGACCCAGACCGCTGGCGATCAGGCGCAGCGTCTGGTCGTGGATCAGCTGCACGGAGTCGACCGAGCGCTCGACCGCCGCCCGCACCACCTTCTCGCCCCGGAGCGTCGGTGCGTGGATGTCCAGCAGGATCTCGGCGTTCTTCGACTCGACCCAGCGGGCGTCGTTGACCATGATCTCCGGATTCCGGAAGGCGCTGCCGCGCAGCGTGTAGATGTTGAAGATGGAGTCGACGACCAGGGCGTTCGTGACGAGCAGGCGGCGCTGCGGGAAATAGAACCCGACGCTGTCCATCACGTCGGTACGAACCGGCGCGACCTGGATCGGCTCGCCGGCGATCACGAGGTCGACGACCTTGCCGTCCGGGAACAGTTTCGTCGGCGGCTGGTAGCTGGATACCGCCAGGAATTTTTCGGGCGGGAAACTCAGCAGGTTTGGGAACGCGTCGGGACCCGTCGTGGGATGAAACACCCCGAACTGCGCGATCATATTCGACTGCAGAACGCCACCCAGGACGCTGGTGCCACCGGCGGCACTGCGATTGCGGTCCAGGTGCTCGTGTCCCCAGATCTCGGTGCCCTCGTCCAGCCACGCGGCGGTGCCGTCGGCATAGTGCCAGTGCGTGAGCAGGATGGCGGCGACCTTGATCTTCTTGCCGACCGCGCGTTCGAGCGTCTCGCGCATCTCCGTGGCGGCCTGGGTGGAGTCGCCGGTATCGACGACGATCCACCCGTTCGGTGCCTCGATGGCGAAGCTGTGTGCAATGCCCCAGCCGCGCAGCGCATAGACGCCGGCGTCGATCCGCTCTGCGACCTTCCCTTCCGTGACGCCCAGCCGCGGGTTGACCCCGAGCGCCGTGCGGGTCGTGATGGCGCCGTTGGGCCCTGTAACTGTCTCAGTGGTCAGCGACTGGCTGTGCCAGGAGGTCTGCGACCCAGCTTCTCGGCTGCCGTCCGCGGCATCGGCAGCACGGGCGGGGGGATGCACTCCAATTGCAAGCGCAGCGACGAAAACGGCGATGTTCAACTTTCGGTAGGGCATTGGGGCCACTTTTCCTTTGATATAGAACTGGTTGTGATGCCCCCGTTCGCCAGGGCGCGAGCGAGCAACACGCGACTGTCTAATCGGCAAGGTAGCCGCTCTTCCTTGCTGCAGCGATCGTAAACCGGCGGGCCAGCCGACGCGAGATACGCATGGCGTTGTAGCCGAGTCGTGCCCCCGGTCCGGTGAAGAGAAAGCTCCCGTCCGTCACGACGGCACGGACTACATCCGCTGCCACCACGTTCGGCTCGCAGCCCTCGTCCGCGTAGTACTTCTGCAGTTTCTGGATCTGCGCCTCGCTCATGCCCGAGGCGGTGGGGCTCACGTGGACGATAGCGGTGTTGATGATCCCGGGGCACACCACGAGCACGGAGATGTCCGTGTCGTGCAGTTCCTGCGCCAGCACCTCCGAGAGCCCGACCACGGCGTGCTTCGACGCTGCATAGGCGGACATGTTCGGCAGCGGTGAGAAGCCGGCGGCGGAGGCAACGTTCACGATCTTCCGGGGCCCACCAGCGGCGCGCATTGCAGGGAGGAACGCGCGGATGCAGTGCACGACCCCGAGCACGTTGATGTCGTAAATACGGTGCCATTCCGAGAGCGGCGTCTGTTCGAAGCCGCCGAGGAAGGCCACGCCCGCATTGTTGATCAGCAGGTCGACGGGGCCGACTGCCTTATGCACGACCATCGCGAAGTCCGTGACGGACGCTTCACTCGCGACATCGCACGCCCGCGCAAAGCACCGCACGCCGGTCGCGGCAATCTCGGCGCGAACGTTCTCAAGTGCCGTTGCATTGATGTCCGAGATGACGATGTTCGCGCTGCGCTTCGCGAACGCCCGTGCGAACTCGAGTCCGATGCCCGAGGCGGCGCCCGTAATTAGCACCACCTTGCCTCGCAGGTCTTTCATGCGGCTGGCCCGTTATAGACTTCGAAGAAGCGGGCGATACCCGACTCGGGCACGGCCAGGTTGGCGTCCTTGCTCGTGCGCACGCAGACCACGGTGGGCCCGGCGCGGCCCTTGGCCCGCATCAGTGCCGCCGGAAGCGCCTCGATCGATTCCACATACTCGCCATGACAGCCGAGGCCCTCGGCGACCCTGTCCCAGCGAACCTCGCCCATGCCTGTCCCGAACGTCTTGCCCCAGCGCGCCATCTCGTTGGGGATCTCCATCGTCCATTCGGATTCGGCCATCACCACGTACGTGATCTTCAGTCCCTCGCGCGCTGCGGTCTGCAGCTCCATCGCGTTGAAGCCTGCGGCGCCATCGCCAGTGACGCACACCACCTCACGCGCCGGTGCGCCGAGCTTTGCGCCGATCGCTGACGGGATGCCGGTACCCAGCATGCCCAGCTCCAGGATGCCGTGATATGAATTGGGCTGCGTGGAGGGCAGCGCCATGCCCGCCCAGAGTGAGGTCATGCCACCGTCCGTGCAGTACACGGCGGCGCCGCCGAACACGGCGCCAACGGCGCCGATCGCGTGGGCCGGATGGATGCCGGGGCCAGACCATGCCGACACCCGTTCGCCCATGGCCTTCAGCCAAGCGTCGTGGCTGGTGCGCTGCGTGGCGACGTCCTTGCGGGCGCGACTTGCAATCGTGCGGCCATGCAATTTGACGACGAGCCCTTCGAGCGTTGCCCGTGCATCGGCGACGATACCGAGCGTGACGGGGCGCGAGACGCCGATGTGGCGGGGGTCCACGTCGACATGAATGACGCGGCACCCGGCGGGATCGCCCCAGTACTTGTCGAACGGGACGTCGAGATTACCGACGCGCGAGCCGACAACCAGCATCACGTCGGCGTTACGGCGCAGATCGTCCGCCGCGGGACTCTGCGAATTGAAATACAGCGGATGGTCATGGGCAACGACGCTGCGGCCGGCCATTGACGGAATCACGGGGCACTGAAGGAGATCGACCAGCCCGATCAGTGCAGCATTTGCCTGCGCGCGGTCGACCCCGGTTCCCGCGAAGATCACCGGAGCCTTGGCGTTCGACAGCAGGTCGGCCGCCGTCGCAAGCTGTGCGTCGGAAGGCTGCGGCAGTGATGCGCGACCGCGCTCGCTCGGGAAGATCGGAGCCGATGCTGAATCGCCCATGGCATAGAGCACCGGCGCCGGAATTTCGAGCTGGACCGGGCCGGGGCGACCCGCCCACATTTCTCTGAAGGCCATGCGAACCAGCTCCGCGATGCGGGTCCATTCGAACACGGGACCGTTCCACTTGACGACAGGCTTGAACAGGTCGATCTGGTCCTGGCCCTGGAAGGTTGCCGGCGTCGACGGATAGACAACGCCGGTGCGGTGCTGCGAAGTGATCGCCAGCACGGGTACGCCTTCGTGCTTTGCCGTGAGCATGCCGGGCAACAGGTTCGCGGAGCCCGGCCCCGGATTGCCGAGCACCACCGCAACCTGGCCCGTTGTCTTGTAGTAGCCCTCGGCCA
The DNA here is from genome assembly GCA_026398785.1 of Pseudomonadota bacterium. Classification (GTDB taxonomy): domain Bacteria; phylum Pseudomonadota; class Gammaproteobacteria; order Steroidobacterales; family Steroidobacteraceae; genus RPQJ01. The sequence continues at coordinate 4,678 of JAPLSF010000019.1, forward strand.
TGTGCACCGCGGCGGCTTCGTGGCGGATCGTCACGAAGCGAATGCCGTTGGCCTCGAGCGCTGCGAGCAACGGATCAACCTCCGGGCACGGCAGGCCGAAGATGAATTTGATGCCTTCGTTCGCCAGGGCCCGGGCGAGCAGCTCGCCACCAGTGAGTTCAGTCATGATCGCTCGCCTCCCGCGGGCCGCGCATCGCGCACGATGGGCGTGAAGTCTGAATGCGCGCAGCATCCCCAGTCTTAACATTTTCTGCCAAGATAATGACATTTAAAGACACATGCGGGCGCGCAGGCGGGCGCAGGAGGAACAGTCATGCGTGAAGCCGCCGAGTCGTACCGACTACCTGCGCGCTACATGGCCCAACTCATCGACTACCTGGAGTCCACGGGAGTCGATGGCGCGACCGTCCTGCGCGCGGCCCGCATCCGCTCGCTCGAAGACCCGAAGGCGCAGCTCACACTGGGACAGGTGGAGGCACTGCTGCGAGCAGCCGAGCAGGTGACCGGACGCCTGGACCTCGGCTTCGAACTGGGGCGGCGGCTCAACCCCACATCGCATGACATCCTGGGGTTCGCTCTACTGACCAGCCCTGAATTCGGGCACGTGCTGCGCCTGCTGGTGAATTACCAGCGGTTGATGCAGCCAGCCTTCGCATTGCGCATGCAACGGCGCGCCGGTCGCGTGGAGCTCGTCTACCTGCCGGCTGTGGCGCTGCCGCATCGCCTGGTGCGCGTTCTTCAGGAGGCGATCGTGGTCTCCAATCACTTCGCCTTCCAATCCATGCTGCACGGCGAGCTGCCTCCTTACGACGTCTGGCTGTCGATCGAGCGCCCGCCCCACGCCGAGCGTTACCACGAACTGTCACGGGCGCGGGTTCACTTCGGCGACGCGGTGCCCGGCGTGAGGATTTCCCTCGATGGTGCGCTGCTCGACACTCCGCTAGCGATGGCCAACCCGAGGGCCATGCAGGCGGCGGAGGAACGCTGCAAGACGATGCTGCGCCAGACGCGTGCGCGCCGTCGCTGGAGCGAGTGGTGCCGCATGCTGCTGCGCGAGTCCGAAGATACGCGACCGACGCTGGAGCAGCTCGCGGGATTCCTGAACATTTCCCCGCGAACGCTGGCCCGTTACCTCGACGCCGAGAACACGAGCTTCCGCGACCTTTCGCTGCAGGTGCGCACGGCACGGGCTCGTCAGCTTCTCGCGGAAGGCGATCTTTCGGTGACGCAGATCGCCTACCGGCTGGGTTACACGGATGTCGCCAGCTTCGTGCGCAGCTTCCGCACGCAGACGGGCCGCACGCCGGGTGCGGTCAAGCGATCGCGGTCGAGGCTCGCAGCCAGGTGATTCACACGCCAATCACACGCAGGACCGGCGCCAGCTATAAGTCATTGATCCGGTGAGCGAGGCTGGGTGGCAACGACCTTAGCTGCGCGATTCCGCCGCTGGCGAGCGCGCTTACCGCAGTAAGAGACGATCATTCGGGTAGTCGATCACAGCAAGCGACGCAGGCGCGGGTCCGTCCTGGACCGTCAAATCAAGATCGAGATCGGCAGTCGCATAGACGAGATGGCCGACACGAGGAACTATGGCCGGCGATGTCACGGCACCCTCCACGTCACGACAGGACGCGATACAGCATCCGTGTCGCGACGATGAGCAGGAAGAGACCGAAAGCCGCGGACAGCTTGCGCCGATCGAGCGAGTGCGCGAGCTTTGCGCCTAGCGGTGCGACCAGCCACGAGATCGGCGCAACCAGTGCGAAGCCGATCAGGCTGACGTAGCCGATCGTCAACGGTGGCAGCGCGGCCGCCTCGGCAGGACGAGCCAACAGGTAACCGGCCGTCGCAGGCAGCGCGATCCACAAGCCCAGCAGCGCCGCGGTGCCCACCGCCTTGTGCACCAGCTCGCCGCACAGCGTCATGGCGGGCACGCTCAACGTGCCGCCGCCAATGCCCATCATCGCGGAGATCGCGCCGATGAACGCCGGGATCAGCGCTCCAATGACGCCGCCCGGCAGCGACTGGCGCAGCACCACGCGATCGAGGGGCAGCAGCATCTTGAGCGCGGACAACAACGCCACCGTACCGAAGACTGCGGCGAGCACGTTGCCGTTCATGCGTGCCGCGACGAGCGAGCCCGCGAGCGCACCGACGACGATCGGTACGGCCCAGCGTTTCACGACCTCGAAGTCGACGGCATTGCGGCTCGCATGGGCTCGCGAGGACGAAATGGCCGTGGGCACGATGGTCGCCATGGACGTGGCGACTGCAACGTGGAGCGAGACGGCGTGATCAATGCCCGCGGCGCCGAGGGCCAGGTCGAGCGCCGGCACCAGCACGATGCCCCCGCCCACGCCGAGCAGCCCCGCGATCAACCCGCCCGCGGCGCCGGCAGCGACGAGCGCTGCGATCACCGGCAGCCAGGTTGCATACGCTTCCATTGGTCTCGATTCATCGTGGAAAACCACAGCGATTCCAGGGGCTGCGGGTGGGCGGCACCGCGGCTCAAACTCGGCGCGGTATAGTAACTGGCCAACTATACATGTCCGCCACGAACGACCGGCGGATGCGGGGACAGGGACACAGCCATGAGCGAAACCAGCGGCGGAGCGGTGCTTGCGCGCATGCTCCAGGCAGAGGGCGTCGAAAAAGTATTCGGCATCATCGACGGCACGTACTTCGGCTTCTACTCGAACCTGCACAAGCTCGGCATCGAGATCATCACGCCGCGGCACGAGACCTGTGCCGCGCACATGGCCGGAGCGTACGCGCGGCTCACCGGCAGGCTCGGTGTCTGCATGGCCAGCAACGGGCCCGGCGTGGCGAACCTGCTGCCCGGCCTCGTCGTCGAGAATGCGGAAGGCAATCGCGTGCTCGCGATCACGAGCTGCCGCCGTCCGCAGATCGTCTACCCCGACCGCGGCGGCGCCTACCAGGCATTCGACCAGGTCGGCGCGATCAAGCACTTCGCGAAGTGGAGCAACGCGGTCGTCTCATTCGATCGCGTCGCCGAACTCGGCCGCACCGCAATTCGCAACTGCTGGGAAGGACGACCGGGCGTCGTGCACCTCGACGTGCCCGAGACGATCATGAACGGCAAGGTGAAGGCGGACGTCGCCATCTGGCAGCCGCAGCAGTTCCGCAACACGCACGCGATCGTGCCGGCGCCAGACCAGGTCGCGCAGGCTGCCGACATGCTGGCCGCGGCCGATTTGGCCGTCATCCATGCCGGCAGCGGCGTGATCCACGCGGCGGCCTACGACGAACTGCGCCGCGTGGCCGAAGTGCTGCACGCGCCAGTGACGACCAGCTGGGCCGGCCGCGGCGTACTGCCCGAGACGAATGCGCTCGCCATCCCGATGGCGTTCATCAAGCTCAACAATCAGGTTCGCAACGACGCCGATCTCGTGCTGGTCGTGGGTTCGCGCCTCGGCGAAACCGACTGGTGGGGCAAGGCCCCGAACTGGCGGCACCCGTCCGAGCAGAAGATGATCCAGGTCGACATCGATGGCCACATCCTCGGTGCCAACAAGCCTGCGGCGCTCGCCGTGATCGCAGACGCCAAGCTGTTCCTGGCTGCGCTGGCCAACGAACTCGAGAGCCGCAAGGCCCGCATGAACCTGGACTCACGCCGGCGCCAGGTCGCGAAGTATCACGAGATAATCCGCAGCGAGCGCGCGAAGCTCGACGAGAAACTGCAGGACATGGCGGTGCCCATGAATCCGGCGCATGTCGCACACCTCTGCCAGCAGGTGTTCCCGGAAGGCACCACGCTCGTCGCCGACGGTGGCAACACGGCGGTGTGGGCGATGTTCTTCCACGAGATGCGCGTACCGAACACGCTGCTCTCGACGTTCAAGTTCGGCATGCTCGGCGCCGGCGTGGCGCAGGCCACCGGTGCGGCCGTGGCGCGGCCGGGCAAGCCGGTCTGCTGCATCATCGGCGACGGTGCAATGGGATTCCATCCGCAGGAGATCGAGACCGCGGTGCGCAATGGCCTGCAGGTGATCTTCCTCGTGCTCTGCGACAAGCAGTGGGGCATGGTGAAGATGAACCAGCAGTTCGCGCTCAAGCCGCTCAAGACACTCATCAAGAAGTCGCTCGGGCCCGACGAGACGATCAAGGCCGATCTCGGCGAGATCCGCTTCGACAAGCTGGCCGAGTCGATGGGGGCCCACGGCGAACGCGTGGCCGACCCGCGCGAGCTGCGACCTGCGCTCGAACGTGCGCTGGCGGCCGGCGGCCCGGCGGTGATTCACGTCGATGTCGACCCGGTCAAGCACATGTGGGCGCCGGGACTCATGTACTTCAAGGACATGCACCTCGAGCCCAAGGGCAAATGAACGAGCTCGATGCGGTCCGGCTGCACTTCAGCCCGGAATCGCTGGTCGCGCTCGACGTCATCCTGGCGTTCGTGCTGTTCGGTGTCGCGCTCGACATGCACGTCGCCGACTTCAAGGGCATCCTGACCTCGCCGCGCGGGACGCTGATCGGTTTGTTCGCGCACTCGGTGCTGCTGCCCGCCGTTGCGTTCGCGCTCACGATGATCCTGAAGCCCACACCGAGCATCGCGCTCGGCATGATCCTCGTGGCGTCGTGCCCGAGCGGCAACATCTCCAACTTCCTCGTCAACTACGGTCACGGCAACACGGCGCTGTCCGTCACGATCGCCGCGTTCTCGATGCTCGGGTCGATCGTGTTCACGCCGTTCAATCTCTCGTTCTGGGGTGAGCTGAACCCGCACACGCGGCCGATCCTGCACGCGATCAGCCTGAGTCCGCTCGAGGTGTTCGGCACGATCGTCGTGCTGCTCGCCATCCCGACAGCGCTGGGCATGTTCACCGCGCACCATTGGCCCGCCTTCGCACAGCGCATCCGCGGCTCGTTCCGCGCGCTGTCGCTCGGATTCTTCGCGCTGTTCGTGGTCGGCGCGCTGGTCGTGAACTGGGACTTCTTCCTCAAGTACGTCGAGCGCGTCGTGCTGTTCGTCTTCCTGCTGAACGCTTTCGCGCTACTCACCGGCTATCTGACGGCCAAGGCCGCGCGCCTGCCCGAGGCCGACCGGCGCGCGGTCGCGCTCGAGGTCGGTATCCAGAACTCGGGATTCGGCCTGGTACTCGTGTTCAACTTCTTCGGCGGCCTGGGTGGCATGGCAATCGTGGCGGCGTGGTGGGGCATCTGGCACATCGTCGTGGGCACGTCGCTCGCCACCTGGTGGCGCAGGCACCCGCCAACACCGCTGCCTGCCGGGGCCGCGGCATGAGTGGCCGGCGCGTCTTCGTCACGGGTGGTGCAGGCTATCTCGGCAGCACGCTGCTGAAGGCGCTCGCACCGCACCTGCAGTCCGGCGAGCTCGACGCCGTCGTCGCAAGCGACGTGCGTGAGACGCCCGCGCAGTCGCGGCTGCCGGGCGTCGAATACGTCATGCACGATGTGCGATCGCCGGGTCTCGCGCCGCTGCTCACCGCCCGCTCCATCGAGTCTGTCGTGCACCTGGCGGCGATCGTCACACCCGGCGCCGGGTCCAACCGCGAGCTCGAGTACGCTGTCGACGTGCTCGGCACGCAAAATGTGCTCGGGGCGTGCGTGGCCGCAGGCGTTCGACAGATTATCGTCACCTCGAGCGGCGCGGCCTATGGCTACCACGCCGACAACCCGGAGTGGCTCAGCGAAGACGACCCGGTTCGCGGCAACGAAGCCTTCGCGTACTCGCACCACAAGCGGCTGGTGGAGGAAATGCTGTCCGTGTACCGGCGCGAACACCCGCAACTCCGCCAGGTCGTGTTCCGCGTCGGCACGATTCTCGGCGAAACCACGCGCAACCAGATCACGGCAATGTTTGACAAGCCCCGCATCGTTGCGCTGCGCGGCGCGCGCAGCCCGTTCGTCTTCATCTGGGACCATGACGTGGTCGGTGCGATCGAACACGCGCTCCGCACGGACGCAGCCGGTATCTACAACGTTGCAGGCGACGGGGCACTCAGCATCCAGGAAATCGCAAACCGTCTCGGCAAGAAGTGCCTGACCCTGCCGCCGTCCCTGCTGCGCGCAGTGCTCGCAACACTGCACCCGCTGGGACTCACACGCTACGGCCCCGAACAGGTCGATTTCCTGCGTTACCGGCCCGTGCTCGACAACCGCCGGCTCAAGCAAGACCTTGGCTACACACCGCGTAAGACGTCGCGGGAAGTCTTCGACTTCTACTGCCGCACGCACGGACTCGGCGGAGACAAGACCTGATGCGTCGCTCTTTCGACGGCGCAACAGTAGTGGTGAGCGGCGCAGGTGGCGGGCTTGGTCGTGCGCTTGCGTTTCGCTTTGCTCGAGGCGGCGCACGCATCGTCGCGCTGGACCGCGACGCCGGCGCGGTCGCAGCGGTGACGAGCGAACTGGCGCAGGCCGGCTTCGATGCGCTCGCTTTCGCCTGCGACGTCACCGACGCCAGTGCGTGCCAGGCCGCTATCGAGGCGACGGTTGAGCGCTTTGGCCGCATCGATGTGCTCGTCAACAACGCGGGTATTTCACACCGTAGCGCCTTCGCAGCGACGGAGACAGCGGTCCTGCGTCGCGTCGTCGAAGTAAACCTGTTCGGCGCAATCAACCTCACGCGCCCTGCCCTGCCGGCGCTGCGGCAAGCGCGTGGCCTGATTGTCGCGGTCTCCAGCGTCGCCGGTTTCACGCCGTTGATTGCACGCACGGGGTATGCGGCGAGCAAGCACGCGCTGCACGGATTCTTCGAGAGCCTGCGCACGGAACTCGCGCCCGACGGCATCGACGTGATGCTGGTGTGCCCGTCGTTCATCGCGACCGGCATCGACAGTCACGCGCTCGGGCCGGACGGCGGTGCGGCGACGCATGCGCAGGTCGTCGTCGGACGACGGCTGCGGCCCGATGACGTCGCGGACCGTGTGTTTCGCGGCGCCGAACGCAGCCGCCGCCTGCTGTTGATTGGCCGCACGGCACGCACCGCCTGGTGGGTGAGCCGGCTGGCGCCCTCGCTCTACGAACGCATCATGGCGCGCAAGCTGCAAGGCGAGATGACTCCATGAATTCTCTGCACCTGCCGCCGCCCGGGCCGTTGCGGCCACGGCGCCTGTCGGCCATGCTCGCCGACATCGCGAACGATCCGGCACGGGAGCGGATCGCGATTGCCGACGTCCGCAACGCGATGGCTGACCGTGCGTTCGGGGTTCTGCTGTTCGCGTTCGCCGCACCGAACACGCTGCCGGTCAACGCACCGGGCGTGTCGGTCGTGCTCGGCATCCCGCTGCTGTTCCTGTCGCTGCAGCTGATGCTCGGGTTCGCCCTGCCGTGGTTGCCGCGGGCGGTGGTCGAGGCCACGGTGACGCGGCAGCGCTTTGCGCGCGTGATGAACATGGTGGTCCCCTGGATCCGGCGCGCGGAACGGTTCTCCGAGCCGCGCTGGCCGCTGCTGGCCACAGGGCCGGCCGAGCGGCTGATCGGCCTGGTCTGCGCTATCCTGAGCATCGTGCTGATCCTGCCCGTGCCGTTCGGCAACATGGGGCCAGGCATCGCGATCTGCATCCTGGCCTTTGCCCTGCTGGAGCAGGACGGCAAGGCCACGCTGGCCGGCCTGGCGACCACGATAGCGGCGCTGGCGCTTGCCTGGGGGGTGATCCTGGCCATCGCGAAGGCGGTATCCTTGCTCGTCCGCCATTGGCTGGGCATCTAGTCCGCAGGCAACACGGGAACGCGACATCATGAAGATCCAGGTCAAGCATTCGCTCAAGACGGACGTCGGTTCGGCCTTCAAGCTCTGCACCGAGCAGAAGAGCCAGGAGGCGATCTACGGCAAGCTCCCCGGGACCGACGTCAAGATCAGGCGCGACGGTCGCGCACCCAAAGTGAAGCTGAAGATTGCGCGCAAGATGCCGGCCAACCCGCCGCCGGTCCTCAAACGCATCGTGCCAGCGACGAACGAGGTTTCGCACACCGAGGACTGGGCGGCAGATGGTGACGGCTATGCAGCCGACATCGTCGTAGAGATCAAGGGCGTGCCGGTGAAGATCGTGGGCACCAAGGCCCTGCAGCCCGAAAAGGGCGGCAGCTCGGTGCAGTGGGACTTCGACATCACCAGCGGCATCCCGCTGCTCGGCGGCGTGATCGCCTCGTTTGCGGGCGACGAACTCAGGAAGAACCTCGAGGACGAGTTCAAGGTGCTCAAGGCGTCGGTCTAGCCCGGCAGCGACAGGATTGCTGCAGCGCAGCTAGCCATAAGCGAAATGTAGCTTGACGCAGCGCGCGCTAAGCTAGCGTCATGCCACGCATGTCGCCGATGGACCGGGCGTTCTTCCTGCTCGAAACCGAGCAGAGGCCGATGAATGTCGGCGTGCTCGTGGTATTGAAAGGCCGCAGGACGGCGCGGGGGCGCCCGGGGGACGATCTCGTCCGCAGGATGTTGCGCTGCCCTGTCGGCCCGCCATTCAATCATCGCCTGGCCGAGAACGTCCTCGCCGGCTGGCCGGTCCTCGTGGAAGACGACGACATCGACCCCGCGGAACAGGTGTTCCGTCATGAGCTGCCACACGGTAGCGACGTCCAGGCCCTGTTCGACAGGATCTGCACGCTGCACGCGAAGCGTCTCGATCGCTGCCGCCCGCTGTGGGAAATGCACGTCTTCGACGGGCTCGCCGATGGCCGCATCGGTCTTTACTTCAAGACGCACCATGGGCTGATCGACGGCATCGGCTTCATCAACGTGATCCTGCGCATCGTGACCCGCACGGCATCGGGGCGGAGTCCGCAGGCGTTCTGGCGCGGCATGCCGCAGGCCGCACATCCGGAACCCGGCACTGGAGTGGGCGTCGGTGCTGTGGGGTTGCTGCAGGCCGGACTCCACGCGGGTCGCACCGCAGGCGACCTGGTCAAGCTGATGTGGCACCTCGGCCGCCGCGACCTCGGGATCGGCAAGGGGATGGCCACGCCTTTCTTCGCGACGCCCGACGTGCTCAAGGCGCCTCCTTCGCCGAACCGTGTCCTGGCACACTGCTCGCTGCCGCTCGAGCGAGTCCGTGCCGTCGCGAAGCGCGGCAACGCGAAGGTCAACGACGTGCTGCTGGCGGTGCTGGATGTTGCTTTGAACCACTCCCTCGAGGAGCACGGCCACCGCGCCTCACGGCCGCTGATCGCCGACATGCCCGTGGCGCTGCACGAAGGAGCGGGCACCGGCAACCGGATCACGATCCTGCAGGTGCCGATGGGCCGCCCCGGCGGCACACCCGCCGAGCGTCTCGCGGACATCGTGACCGAGACGCGGCTCGTGAAGGAAGAAGTCAAGTCGATCGGTGCGGACGCGCTTTTCATGTACTCGATCTTCGAGCACGCTGTCGCGAGCACGATCGAATCGCTGAACCTCGGCGAACTGCCGATGCTGGCCAACGCCGTGATCTCGAACCCCGCCGGCCTCGAGGGCAAGGTCTATTTCAACGGCCTGCCCGTGGAACTCGCGCTGCCGGTATCCGTCGTCGCGCATCACCAGGTGCTCAACATCACGATCAGCAACTACGACGACGAACTGCACGTGACGTTCATCGCACTGCGCGAGGCAGTCCCCGACGTGCAGCGACTGGCCGACGCGACCATGCGTGCGCTGGACGAACTGCAGCGCTCGCTCAGGCAACGCCCGGCCACCGCTGGCAAGAAAGCCCCGGGGGTCGGTAAGCGTGCCGCCACGAAGCGGCGCCAGGGTCCGCCAAGGCCGGGAAAAGCTGCAACCACGTCGCGCGCCTTGCATTAGTCTTCGTCCCCTATCCCAACGCGGCCACGGTCCGTGTAGATGTTCGGGGATCGAATTGCAACGGCCGGACGGACACCGCCTGACGGTGCCCCGATCCGGATTTCAAGCAGACGACGAAGCGCAGGGGAACGGGCTATGCATGGGTTGATGATGGATTCGCCGCTGCTGATCACCGAGATCATGCGGTTCGCCGACCGCAACTACGCCGACCGCGAAATCGTTTCGGTCACTTTCGACGATCCGCGCCACCGCACGACCTGGGGGCAGGTGTTCCTTCGCGCACGCAGGCTCGCCAACGCGCTCAAGGCGGCGGGCGTGAAGCCCGGCGACCGCATCGCCACGATCGCCTGGAACGATTATCGCCACCTCGAGCTCTACTACGCCGTCTCGTGCATGGGCGCGGTGCTGCACACGCTTAACCCGCGGCTGTTCCCCGAACAACTGGAGTACATCGCCAACCACGCGGAGGACAAGCTGATCTTCATCGACCCGACGTTGCTGCCCGTGCTTGCGCCGCTCGCCGGCAAGCTGCCGACGGTCGAGCAAGTCGTCGTCATGACGGACGCCGCGTCGATGCCGTCGGCGGCCGCCGGCAAGTTGCCCGACTACGAATCCTTCATCGCCGGGCAGTCTGACACCTTCGACTGGCCCGAACTCGACGAACGCACCGCGAGTTCGCTCTGCTACACCTCCGGCACGACCGGCAATCCCAAGGGCGTGCTCTACAGCCATCGCTCGACGGTGCTGCACGCGTACGGCGGTTCGCAGACGGATGCGCTCGGCCTCTCCTGCCGCGACACCGTGCTCGCTGTCGTGCCGATGTTCCACGCGAATGCGTGGGGCCTGCCGTACAACGCGCCGATGGTCGGCGCCAGGCTGGTGTTTCCGGGCCCGAAAATGGGAGACGCGACCACGCTTACCCAGCTGATGAACGAAGAAAGCGTGACGCTCGCAGCGGCGGTTCCCACGGTGTGGATGCTCCTCCTCAGTCACCTCGCCCAGTCCGGCGAGAAGCTCAAGACGCTCAAGCGCACCGTGATCGGCGGCTCGGCCGTCCCGATCCAGATGATCCGCGACTTCCGCGATCGGCACGGTGTCACCGTGATCCAGGGCTGGGGTATGACGGAGATGAGTCCGCTCGGCACGGTCAGCACGCTGCGTCCTGAACACGAAGCGCTTTCGTCCGAAGACCAGGCGCAACTGCGCGCAAAGGCAGGCCATGGCATCTTCGGCGTGGCGATGAAGATCGTCGACGACGGCGGCAAGGAACTGCCTTGGGACGGTGTCAGCTCCGGCGAGCTGAAAGTACGCGGCCCGTGGGTCTGCAGCAGTTACTTCCGGATCGATGATTCACCGGCACACTCGGAACCGGGCTGGTTCGCCACCGGCGACGTCGCGGTGATCCACCCCAACGGCTTCCTGCAGATCACCGACCGCGCCAAGGACGTGATCAAGTCCGGCGGCGAATGGATCAGTTCGGTGGACCTGGAGAACTGCGCGTGCGGCCACGCCGAGGTGCTGATGGCTGCCGCGATCGGTGTGCGCCACCCGAAATGGGACGAGCGGCCGATCCTGCTGGTGGTGCCACGGCCCGGTTGCACGCCGGCGCCGGAATCGATCATCGCGCACCTCGCCCTGCACTTCGCCAAGTGGCAATTGCCGGACGCGATCGTGTTTGTCGAGGCGCTGCCGATGACCGCGACGGGCAAGATCAATAAACGTTCGTTGCGCGACTCGTATGGCCGGACGCTGATGAACGCGCAGGCGTAGCCGCGCGGCTCCGATATCGAGGTTCGATCGGTGCGACCGTCGCCATCGACGATGGCGGGCGGCAGCCGGGTTCGGATTCGATCCGGGAGACCGTCGCGAGCCATGGACGGCGAGCGCGAGCCTCCAGGGATGGATTTACGGCGTGTCTCCCGGATCGATCCGGACTCGGGTGCCTGCTTGCCATCCTCGGCTACAGTCCCCTCGCCGATCGAACCGCGCATCGAGTCGGCGCGTCGTTACGCCAGCATGCGTCGCAACAGCGTCTCGGCCTCGCGAAGCGACATGTTCTTCGGCACCGGGTAATCGCGCGCGGCCTCGACCATTGCAGCGCGTGCAACCGTCGGCACGTCGGCCGGCTTGAGCGCAGCGACCTTCTCGGGAATGCCGACGCCGCGATTGAGTTCACGCACGCGATCGATGAAACGCTGCGCCAGCACATCCTCTGCGTCGCCCGCATTGCCCGCGCCGATCACCACGGCGAGCTTCGCCAGCCGCGCGCGCGCCAACGGCGCATCCTTGATGAAGTCGAGCACGTACGGCAGCGTGATCGCGTTGGCCAACCCGTGCGGCACGCCATACATGCCGCCGAGCTTGTGCGAGAACGCGTGCACATAGCCGACGTAGGCCTTGGTGAACGCAAGACCGGCGTAGAAGGACGCGAGCGCCATCGCCTCGCGTGCTGCCAGGTCGTTGCCGTCGTCGTACGCCCGCTGCAGGTTGCCGAAGATCATGCGCACGGCAGCGACGCAGTGCTGCTCGGTGTCCGCGTGCGGCCAGCGGTTGATGTAGGCCTCGACGGCGTGCGTGAGCGCGTCCATGCCCGTCGCCGCGGTGATCGGCTGCGGCATGCCCTGCATCAGCAGCGGATCGAGCGCCGCGGCCATCGGCACGAGCTTCGGGTCGATCACGGCAGACTTCACGTGCTTGACTGGATCGGTCACCACCGCGGCCACCGTCACTTCGGAGCCCGTGCCCGCGGTGGTCGGAATCGCGAACAACGGCAGCATCGGCTTGCCGACCTTGAGCATGCCGATGAGCTTCGCCGGCGACTTGCCCGAGACAGCCATCGCGCCGATGACCTTGGCCGCGTCGATCACGGAGCCACCGCCAACGGCGAGGATCGCGTCGCTGCGATGAGCGCGGACGGCTTCGTAGCCGGCCTGCAGCACGGGGTAAGTCGGATCCGGCGTGATGCCGTCGTGCACCGCGACGTCGATGCCTTGCGCGAGCAATACCTGGCGCAACGGCTCGACCAGCCGGAGCTTCACGAGCACGGCGTCGGTGACGATCAGCACGCGCCGGTAGCCGAACTGGCCGATGCTCGCGCAGAGCCGCCGCGACGCATCCGCGCCCACGAACAGCGTCGGCCGCGGGATCGCGACGGCGCGTGACACGGGCCAGTTGAACGGCTTGAGCAGTCGATACCCGAACAGGCGCAAGGCAAAGAGCGACGACATGGCAGCCTCAATCCCCTGTATTGATGCACTGCATCATGAGACGAACGCAGCCGTCTGCCAAGTGGGAATGGTCCCGATGCGGACCTGGCGGCTCAGCCGGGCAGGACCCCTGCCGCCTGCAGCGCCTGCAGGTACAGTTGCGCGCGTCGCTCGGCAAAGAAGTCGATCGTCAGCCCCAGCGCCGCGAGCAGCAGCAGGCCCACTGCGAATCCGTGCTGCGACGGTTTGCCCATCACGAACACGAAGAACAGCGCGAGCAGGACCGCCACCGCATAGCCGATCCGGTACTGCGCGAAGCTGTTGATGACTTGCTGGATGCGCGGCCCTTCCTCGGCGGCGAACTGCGACGGATTTGTGCGCTGCTGTTCGATCAGCTGCTGCGACTGTGCATCGCTGCGGAAGTAGACCGTGCCACCCACGCTGAGGCCGAGTCCGGCCATGATCAGCAGCGCCATCGCGAGTCCGCGCGCGAACGACTCGCGCGCGACGAACCAGAGCACGATCGCGCCGACCAGGCTCACGACGCCCGCGGCAAGAATCCAGAATGCTTCGGCTTTTTCGCCCACAAAGTACCAGCGCACGATCTGCTCGCAGTCCATGGCTGCTCTCTCGATCAGGGGACCGCATGTGGCGCGATGCGCTCGCTCCACGGCAGGGCCTGTTCGACCTGCGCGGCGAGCCGGAACAACGTCGCTTCGTCGCCGATGCGCGCAGTGAACAGCATGCCCATCGGCAGGCCGTCCTCGGTCCAGTGCAACGGCAGCGACAGCGAAGGCTGGCCCGTGACATTCGCAATCATCGTGTACGGTGACGACTCGAAGACGGGGTCGAAGGCTTCGATGATCTTGTCGCGCTGGCTCAGCAGCGCGGCGCCGGGCAGCGACGTCAGCAGCTTCATCCCGTAGCGCTGAATCGTGGTCAGCGTGTGCGCACCGATCGGCAACGGCGGGACGCCCACGGTGGGTGTAAGCAGCACGTCGAAATCCATCGACCACGCCAACCACTGGCGCGAGAATGCCTGCATGGTCCAGAGCGCCGCCGCCACTTCGCCGCCCGATTGCGCTTCCCCCATCTTCGCCAGCACCCAGGTGGCGAGTTCTACGTCGTCGCTGCGCGCCTCCCGCCCCACCAGGACGGGCGCCAGTCGCAGGGTGCCCGCCACGTCCGCCGCGATCAGCGCGGCGTAGCTCGCGACGAACGTCGCGGGCGGCAGCGGCAGCTTGACCTCCACGAGCTCATGACCGAGCGCTGTAAGCGAGCGAGTCGTGGCTTCGAGCGCCTTGCGGTTTTCCGGATGCAGGGTCTTGCCGAGGCCGGGATCGAACGAAAACGCAATGCGCAACCGGCCGGGTTCCTGCCGCGTCTCATCCAGATAAGGACGCACGGGCGGAGACAGCTTCATGAGCTGCTGCGGGTAATCGCCACACGTGGCGTCGAGCAGCGCGGCGCTATCCCTAACGGTGCGAGACACCGCGTGCTCGCCGATGAACCCCCACCAGACGTCAGGTGCGTTGGGCCCCGTCGGGTTGCGGCCGCGACTCGGCTTCAGGCCGACGAGTCCGCAATTGGAGGCCGGCGTGCGGATCGAACCACCGCCGTCGTTCGCATTTGCAACGGGCACGATGCGCGCCGCGACGGCCGCCGCGGACCCTCCGCTCGAGCCGCTGGAGGTACGCTCCAGGTTCCATGGATTGCGGGTGGGTCCGAACAACTCGGGCTCGGTGACGTTCGAGACCCCGAGCTCGGGTGTGTTGGTCTTGCCGAAAATCACCAAGCCGGCCGCGCGGTAGCGGCGCGTCAGCTCCTCATCCATCACGGGCACGTAATTCTGGAACAGCCGCGAGCCGAACCGCATGGGCTCGTCCGCGTACGCCGTCATGAGGTCCTTGAGCAGGAACGGCACGCCACGGAACGGGCCCTCCGGTAATCCAGCCGCGATGGTTGCGCGCGCACGTCCTTCCATGAGGTGAATGACCGCATTGATCTGCGGATTCACCGCCGCGGTGCGGGACAGCGCCTCGTCGAGCAGCTCCGTCGGACTCACCTGCCCCGAGCGCACGAGTTCGGCCAGACCCAGGGCGTCGTAGCGACCATATTCAGCAAATGCCACGTTTGATCCCCCGTCCGATCGCCGAATCATCGTCTTTCTGACGCGCTCTTGCCATCGGGCCGCGCCGCGCGGAGACTCTTTCCCCTCCTAGAACTCTTGTTCCACGGTTGTCATGAAGTCCATGCGCAGCTTGCATAAGCACACCCGCCTCCTCGCCGTCTTCGCGTCGATCGCACTGCCCTTCGCGGCGGCGCAGGCGCGACCCGTCACCGCCGAGCGCATCATCGCGGCAGACAAGGAGCCGCAGAACTGGCTGGCGCACGGCCGCACGTACGGCGAGCAGCGCTACAGCCCGCTCAAGCAGATCAACGACGGCAACGTCGAGCAGCTCGGGCTTGCGTGGTCGTACGCGACGGGTTCCACCCGGGGATTGCAGGCCACGCCGATCGTCGTCGACGGCCGCATGTACGCGACCGGCGTCTGGAGCGTCGTGTACGCGCTCGACGCGAAGACCGGCAAGGAACTGTGGACCTACGATCCGCAGGTCCCGCGCGAATGGGGCCGGTATGCCTGCTGCGACGCCGTCAATCGCGGCGTGGCGCTGTGGGGCGACGCGCTCTACTTCGCGACGCTCGACGGCCGGCTGCTTTCGCTCGACGCGCGCACGGGCAAGAAGCGCTGGGAGGTCAACACGATCGACCGCACCAAGCCCTACACGATCACCGGCGCGCCGCGCGTGATCAAGGGCAAGGTGCTGATCGGCAACGGCGGCGGCGAGTACGGCGTGCGCGGCTATTTCTCGGCGTATGACGCCGACACCGGCAAGCTCGCGTGGCGCTTCTACACCGTACCTGGCAATCCCAGGGACGGCTTCGAAAGCCCCGAGATGGCAGCGGCCGCGAAGACGTGGACCGGCGAGTGGTGGGCCGGTGGCGGTGGCGGCACGGTATGGGACTCGATGGCATACGACCCCGACCTCGATACGCTCTACGTCGGTACCGGCAACGGCTCGCCGTGGGCACGTTCAATCCGCTCGCCAGGCGGCGGCGACAACCTGTACCTGTCGTCGATCCTCGCGCTCGATCCGGACACCGGACGCCTGAAGTGGCATTACCAGGTCACGCCGGGTGACAACTGGGACTACACGGCGACGCAACACATCATCCTCGCGGACCTCGTCATCGACGGCAAGCCGCGCAAGGTGCTGATGCAGGCGCCGAAGAACGGCTTCTTCTACGTCATCGACCGCGTCACCGGCGAGCTGCTGTCCGCGGACAAGTACATCCCGGCGACGTGGGCCAGCCACGTCGACATGAAGACGGGGCGCCCGGTCGAGACACCCGAGGGCGACTGGAGCAAGGAGACCAAGATCATCGTGCCTGCGGCATTCGGCGGCCACAACTGGCACCCGATGGCCTTCAACCCGCAGACGGGACTCGTCTACATCCCGGCGATGCAGCCCGCGGGCATCTATCCGCCGTCGACCGAGTTCCTGCAGACCGGTAAGTACACGCGTCGTGACATGTTCTGGAACCCGGGCGTCGACTGGAACAACTACGCGAACACGGTCTACGCCATCCTGGCGCAGACGGGCGGCAACCTGCCGCAGGACCACGGTTACCTCAAAGCGTGGGACCCGGTGGCAAAGAAGACGCGCTGGGAAATCGAGTACCCGGCGTTCTGGAACGGCGGCCTGCTCACCACCGCAGGCAACCTGCTGTTCCAGGGCACGGGCGACGGACGCTTCGTCGCCTACTCGGCCGACCTGGGCAAGACGCTGTGGTCCGTAACGACGATGGTCGGGATCATCGCGCCGCCGGTCACGTACTCGGTCGACGGCGAGCAATACGTCGCCGTGCTGGCGGGCTATGGCGGCGCGGGCGGCGTAACCGGTGGCGACCCCCGCACGATGGCGTCGGGCAAGTACCTGAACGAAGGCCACATCCTCGCGTTCAAACTCGGCGGCAAGGCGCCCCTGCCGAAGATCACCGAGCGCAACCTCGACATCCCCGAGCCGCCGGCCAGCACTGCGACGGCAGCGCAGATCGAGAACGGCAAGTACAAGTACTCGGCCAACTGCATGGTGTGCCACGGCGCGTTGGTCGTGTCCGGCGGCGTGGTGCCGGACCTGCGGCGCCTGACGACGGAAAAACACTCGATCTTCAAGCAGATCGTGTACGACGGCGTGATCCACTCGGCTGGCATGCCGCGAATGGGCGACCTCGTGAACGAGCAGGACGTCGCCGACATCCAGGCGTACATCATCGAGCGCTCGCGGCAGGATCGAGCCGCTGCTGCGACAGCTGCAGCAAAGAAGTAGGCACTGTCACCCATTCGTGTTGGTGACCTGGCCGCCGCCGTCCCGAGCGAGCGGTCAACGGCGTAGAACGACGCACCGCAGACGGTCGGTGAGGGCGTTCGTTGCGGGTCTTCGCCGGGCGAGCGGAAAGGCAGATACGCTCGCCCGGCGAAGAGCCGCAACGAACGCCTGATCGACCGCGCCTGTGCGAATTCTCGTCAAGGCCCGAGAATTCGCACGGCGCATGCAACGTCGACGCGGTCACATCGCATTACCGTCTGCCGATGATTCGTAACCGGCGATTTCCATGGCTCAGTCACCGAATCGTGTTGATGGAGCTCGTACTGATGCGTCCCTTAATCCGAAAGCCGACGGTCAACGGGGAATAACGGTAGAGTCGAGATGTGGCGCGGTGATCGTAGGTTGGGGTTGTCTGTTGCCGCCTCTTTCGTCTGGCGGTGCCCAAGTACCCTCACCGTAACTCCGTTTCCACATCCCGCTCATCGAACCGGACTTGCAGATCTCCCG
>JAPLSF010000274.1 GCA_026398785.1 Pseudomonadota bacterium
CACGTGCGCGACGAGGCGCGTGTCAGCGCCAATCACCACACGGTCGAACACGACGCAGTTGGGACCGATCTGCACCCGCGCGCCGATCTTCGCGCCCGCGCCTACGTAGGCATTCGGGCCGATCCACGCGGTGGGATCGACCGCGGCGTCCGCTTCGATCACCGCACTGGAATGGCGGCCCGACGGGCTGGCAGCCGCGGGATACAGCACCTGCGCAATCCGCGCGTACGTGGCGTACGGATTGGCAGCGATCAGCGCGTTGGTCGGGCAGTCGTCGACGGCGGACGCATCCAGCACCACCGCCGCAGCACGCGTGCCTGGCAGGTGGCGTCGATATCTGGAGTTGGCCAGGAACGAGATCGCCCCCGCGCCGGCTTCCTGCAGCGTCGCAACACACTCGATCGGCGTGTCGGGATCGCCGCGGAGTTCGCAGCCGAAACGTGCCGCCAGTTCGCCCAGGCGCACTGGCATGCTCGGTCGGCTTCCCGGCGTCCTGACCCGGCCTGGATCAGGGCTTCGCGGGTGCGCGACCCTTCGCCTGCAGCGCCGACAGCACCTGGCTGGTGATGTCGATCGACGGACTGGCGAAGAGCGCGTCGGCGATCACGAGGTCCAGCCCCGCGGTCTTGGCGTAGTTCTGCACTTCCTGCAGCACCGAGCGCTGCAACTGGCCAAGGGCCTCGTTGCGGCGCACGTTCAGGTCTTCCATGAATTCGTTCTGCTTGCGCGCGAATTCGCGCTGGCCGTCGCGCAGCGCCTTTTCCTGGTTGCGGCGATCGGCTTCGGCCATCGTCGCGCCGTCCTTCTGCAGCTTGTCCTCGCGGGCCTTGAGGTCGCGCTCCATGTTCTGGAGGTCGCGCTTGCGCGCGGCGAACTCGTTTTCGAGCGCCTGGGAGGCGGCCTGGGCCTGGGGTGTTTCCTGGAGCAGACGCGCCACGTTGACGACGCCGATCTTCGTCTGCGCCTGCGCCGCGGAGAGCGGCATCGAAACGGCAGCGAGTGTCAGGAAAGCAAGCAGGGTGGTCTTGATGCGCATGGAACTTGGTACCTCAGAAAGCCTGGCCGATCGAGAACTGGAAACCTTCCGTCTCGTCGGGATATTCAACAGCGTTGCCCTTGAACTCGTTGAGCGGCACGGCGTAGCTGAACCGGAAGACGCCGAGCGGCGCCATCCACTGGACTGCAACGCCGGTCGAATAACGTAGTTTATCAAACGCGAACTCATAAGACACCGGCGTCACGCCGTCGCGGCCGACGAACGCGACGTCGTCGTTGGAGAAGACGTTGCCGACGTCGAAGAACAGGCTGAAACGCGCGCTGTTCTTCCATTTTGCCGGCATCGGCAGCAGCAGTTCGAGCTGGTTGGTGAACTTGATGTTGCCGCCGTAGGGGTTGCCGAACGAATCCTTGGGGCCGAGGCGGCTTTCGCGGAAGCCGCGCACCGTTTCGGGGCCGCCCGCGAAGAAGCGCCGGTACGGTGGCATCGACGTCGTGTCGCCGAGCGCCTGCCCGTAGCCCGCCTCGCTGTTGAACATCAGTGTGAGCCACTTGCCCATCGGGACGAACTGCAGGTAGTCGTAGTTGAAGCTCACGAAATCGATGTCGCTGAAGGGCAGCGCGTACGAGGCGCTCAACCGGTGGCGTGCGCCGCGGTCCGCGAACAGCGCCCGGTTGCGCGAATCGTACGACCAGCCGACCGAGTATTCGAACGTGTCGAACTTGGTGCCGTAGTAAGTGAGCCCGATCGGCGGGATGCCGACGTTCTGCACTTGCGTGTACGTGTTGCCGTTGTTCTGCACCCAGTAGAGCGCTTCCGCGGCGCTCGAGTTGGGGTCGGTGAACAGGTCGGAGCGCTGCGCCGCGAGGCCCATGCGCACGGACTGGAACTCCGTGACCGGCCATGCGTAGTCGAGGCCGAGCGTGCCGGTCTCGGTCTGGAAGTCCGACGACGACGTCGTGAACTGGGAGATGCTGCGCCAGGTCGCCGAGACCGTGCGCGAAACGCCGTCGATCGTCGTGTACGGGTCGGTGTGCGAGAGGCTGAACACCTTGCTGTACTGGCCCGCGTTGATTTCCGCGGCCACGCGGTTGCCGGTGCCCATGAAGTTGCTGTGCACGAAGCTGCCGTTCAGCAGGATCGACTGCGACTCCGAGTAGCCGATGCCGCCGCTGAACTGGCCCGGCAGGCCTTCCTTGATGTCGTAGGTGACGTCGACCAGGTCGGGCGTGCCCGGCACCGGGTTGGTCTCGACTTCGACCTTTTCGATGAACGGCAGGCGCTGCAGGCGGATCTTGGAACGGTCGATTGCCGCGTTGGAAAGATAGCCGCCTTCCATCTGGCGGATTTCGCGACGGAGCACGTCGTCGTTGATGCCGGTGCTGCCGGTGAAACCGATGTTGCGCACGTAAGCGCGGTTGCCCGGATCGACGAGAAACGTCAGTTCGATTTCCTTCGTTGCGGGGTTCTCCTTCGGTACCGGATCGATCTTCGCGAAGGCGTAACCGTCCTGGCCGAGGCGCAGCTGCATGAGCTCGGTGGTCGCGGTGACCATCTTGCGCGAGAACACGTCGCCGCGGTGCACGGCGACCAGCGACTTGAGCTGCTCCTCGGGCACGACCAGGTTGCCCGCGATCTTCACGTCGGAGATACGGTAGACCTCGCCTTCCTTCACGTTGAGCGTGATGAAAATGTCGTCCTTCTCGGGCGTGATCGCGACCTGCGTCGTCTCGACGTCCATGTTCGCGTAGCCGCGATCCAGGTAGTAAGAACGCAGCTTCTCGATGTCGCCCGAAAGCTCTTCGCGCGAATAGCGGTCGTCCTGCTTGTACCAGGACAGCCAGTTCGGCGTCTGCAGCTTGAAGCCTTCGAGCAGGTCGTCGTCGCTGAACGCTTCGTTGCCGACGATGTTGATCTGCCGGATCTTCGAGCGCTTGCCTTCGACGATGTCGACCGCGATCTTGACGCGGTTGCCGGCGACTTCCTCGACCTTGGTGTCGACCTGCACCGCGTACTTGCCGCGCGAGAAGTACTGGTCGGTGAGGAAGCGCTCCACTTCGTCGAGCGTCGACTGGTTGAAGGTCTTGCCGCGCGAGAGGCCCACGTTGCGCAGCGACTTCTCGAGGTCTTCGGTCTTGATGTCCTTGTTGCCCGTGATCGTGAAGCTCTCGATCGAGGGGCGCTCGAGCACGGCCACGACCAGCGTGCCGCCGTCGCGGCGGATCTCGACGTCACGGAAAAAGCCGGTTGCATACAGCGCGCGCAGGGCTTCATCGACGCGGCGGTTGTCGAGCCGGTCGCCGATGTTCACGGGCAGATAGTTGTAGACCGTCCCTTCCGTGATGCGCTGCAGGCCTTCGATCCGGATGTCGCCGACGGTGAATTCCGCGCTCTCGGTCTGGGCGAGAACGGCAGGTACGGCAAAGAGGAAGGCCGGCAGGACGGCCGCAAACTTCAGTCGCATTGTTTTAAGGGGGACTCAGCTGAACAACCGCGAGAGGTCGTTGTAGAACGCGAAACTCATGAGCACCAGCAACAGCAGGATGCCGATCTGCTGGCCCACCGCCTGCGCGCGCTCCGAGAGCGGGCTGCCCTTCACGACTTCGGCCAGCTGGTAAACCACCTGGCCGCCATCGAGGATCGGGATGGGCAGCAGATTCAGCACGAACAGGCTCACGCTCACGACCGCGAGGAAGGCAAGGAACGACAGTATGCCCTGTCGCGCGGAAAAACCGGCGTACTCCGCGATGTTGATCGGCCCGCTCAGGTTCTTGACCGAGACGTCGCCGGTGGCCACATTCCAGATCATGCGGATCGTCAGCACCGACATGTCCCAGGTCTTTTCGATCGCATGACCAACGGCACTGACCGGCCCGAAACGTTCGACGGTCTGCATGCTCGCCGGCACGGCGAGGCCCGCGACCGGCTGGATGCCGATGCGGCCGATCATGCGGTCACCGTCGCGCTGCGCCTCGACTTCGATCGGCACGTCGATTCGCTCGCCCTTGCGGTCGACCGCGAACGTTAGCGTCTTGCCGGGGCTCGGCTGGACAATCTTCACCATCGCCTGGAAATCCGCAACAGGCTGACCCGCCACGGCCACGACGCGATCACCGACCTGCAGGCCCGCCTTTTCCGCCGGGCTCCCCGGCACGATCTTGCCGATCTCGGTCGGGATGGTCGGGTACCAGAAGTCGAAGCCAAGGCCGGACATCAGCGCGCCCGGCTCGGTGAGCGCTCGACGCTCGCCTTCAATCACGAGCTGCAGCTCACGCGGGCTTTCGGTGCCCCCAGCTCCCTGCACTGCGAGTTCGATCGGGGTGCCGTCCATCAGGCGAGCGAGAATCGCGAGCACCGCGCCTTCGCGCGTCGCAACCGGCTTGCCGGCCACGCCGACGATGGCATCGCCCGACTGCAGCCCGGCGCGGGACGCGATTGAATCGGCTGTCACATCCCCGATGACCGGCTTGAGCGCCGGGGTGCCGACGACCAACAGGATCCAGTAGGCGACCGCGGCAAACAGGAAATTGGCGAACGGACCGGCCAGCAGCACCAGGATGCGGCGCCAGACCGGCTTGCGGTTATAGGCCTGGCTCGCCAGAGCCGGCTCGACCGGACCTTCGCGCTCGTCGAGGAGTTTAACGTAACCCCCTAATGGGATTGCAGAAAATGCATACTCGGTGTCATCCGCGCCGCGCCGTGACCACAGTACGCGGCCGAAGCCGATCGAAAAGCGCAGGACCTTGATCCCCATGCGCCGGGCCATCCAGTAGTGGCCGTATTCGTGCACAGCAACGAGGATGCCGATGGCCACGAGGAAAGCCAGGATGTAGGTCAATATCGTCATGCTCCTGCCCGGGCAGCCTGTCCCAGCCCCGCCTGCGCGAGGTCACGGGCCAAGCGATCTGCCTCCAGAATGTCCCCAATGTCGTTCGCCGGCGCGTTGCGATGCGCGCGCATCACACCATCGATCAGCGCCGTAATGCCGAGGAATGCGAGTCGGCCCTCGAGGAACGCCGACACCGCCACCTCGTTGGCTGCGTTGAGCGCCGCCGGCGCCGTGCCGCCCGCCTCGGCAGCGGCACGCGCCAGGACCAGCGCGGGAAACCGCCCCAGGTCCGGAGCCTCGAAATCGAGCCGCGCGGCGGCCACGAGATCCAGTGATTCTACACCGGAGCCGATCCGCTCCGGCCAACCGAGGGCATGGGCGATCGGGGTGCGCATGTCCGGGTTGCCGAGCTGCGCCAGGATCGATCCGTCCACGTACTCCACCATCGAATGCACGATGCTCTGCGGATGTACGACCACGCTGACGCGGGACGGTTCCATCCCGAACAGCACGCAGGCCTCGATCAGCTCGAGCCCCTTGTTCATCAGCGTGGCCGAATCGACCGAAATCTTGCGGCCCATGCGCCAGCGTGGGTGGGCGCAGGCCTGGTCTGGAGTAACGCCCGCCATCTGCTCGCGCGTGGCCCGCAGGAACGGCCCGCCTGACGCGGTGAGCAGGATGCGGCGTACCCCTGGCGGCGCCTCGCCCGTCTGCAGCGCGGGCGGCATGCACTGGAAGATCGCGTTGTGCTCGCTGTCGATCGGGACCAGCACCGCACCGCTGCGGCGTGCAGCGTCGACGAGCAACGCGCCCGCCATCACCAGCGATTCCTTGTTCGCGACCAGCACGTGCTTACCTGCGCGTGCCGCCGCGAGCGTGGACGGTAACCCGGCGGCACCGACGATGGCCGCCATCACCACGTCCACCTCGGGACTGGCCGCGACCGCGTTCAGCGCATCGAGGCCGCAGACCACTGCCGTGGGGCACCGGGCCGCGCGCAGATCAAGCGCGAGTAAGCGTGCGGCCGCAGGATCCTGCAATACGGCGACGGCCGGCCGGAATCGCACGCACTGGTCGAGCAGCGCCGTCCTGTTCGAGGACGCGGCCAGCGCTGTGACCAAGTAACGATCAGGGTGACGCGCGAGCACGTCAAGCGTGCTGACGCCGATGCTGCCGGTGCTGCCCAGGACCGCGACCCGCTTCACGGGACCAGGCCCAGCGCCAGCAGCCCGAGCAGGAACGTTGGCGCCGCCGCGGTGAGGCTGTCGATGCGGTCAAGAATGCCGCCGTGACCGGGCAGCAGCTTGCCGCTGTCCTTCAGGCCGACATGACGCTTGAACATGCTTTCGGTCAGGTCGCCGACGACCGACACCAGCGCAACGAGTTCACAGATGAACAGCCAGGGCCAGAACGGCATGTCGAAAACAAACGCGCCAGCGACGGCCACAGTGGCTGCGGCCAGCATGCCGGCCGCGAAACCTTCCCATGTCTTGCCCGGGCTCACGTGCGGCGCGAGCTTGCGGTGCCCGAACGCGCGGCCGCCGAAGTAAGCGCCGACGTCGGCCGCGGCAATCAACACGAGCAGGTACAGCAGCAGCAACTGGCCGTGCGGCTGCAACGTGACCAGATGCGACAGGCCGATGCCGGCAGGCACGAGCACCGGGAAACCGACCATGGCGGCTGCGAACCGCCCGCCGGCCTGTGCCCGCAGTGCCAGCCACACAAACGCGATCAGCCACCAGACGGCGGCGATGCGCAGGATGCCAGTGAGCCAGCGTGGGTCGGCTGCCAGCATCTCGGCACCCGTGAGCGCCAGCAGGATGGCGGCGGCGTACGCCAGTCGGGCCGGCACGGATTGCAGCCGCACGAACCCGGCCCATTCGTAACCGCCGGCGAAGATCGCGACCGCAATAATCGCCACCGCCACGTCGGACGGCAACCAGACCAGAACGACGATGACCAGGGCTGCGAGCAGCAGCGCGGTCACGATACGCGCGCGCAGGGCGGCGTTCATCGCGTGGCCTGCGCGTCGGTCAAACCGAAGCGTCGCACACGGCTGGCGTAGAAACGCAACGCTGCGTCGAGCGCTGCATCGTCGAAGTCGGGCCAGAGCGTGTCGCAGAAATACAGTTCGGAGTACGCCAGGTTCCAGAGCAGGAAATTGCTGATGCGGCTCTCGCCGCCAGTGCGGATGAACAGGTCCGGTTCGGGCGCACCCGCCAGCTGCAGCTGGTCCGCGAACAGGGCTTCGTCGATCGCTTCGGGCTTGATCTCGCCGGTGACGGCACGTGCCGCCAGCCGGCGCGCGGCTTCGACGATGTCCCAACGTCCACCGTACGAGACTGCGATGAACAGGGTCATGCGCTGATTGGCTGCGGTGCGCGACTCAGCGGCCGCAATCTTCGCAGCGAGCCCCGTACGCAACCGCGACAGATCGCCGATGAAGCGAACGCGGATGCCGTTGCGGTGCAGTTCATCGACTTCCTTGTCGATCGATTCGACGAACAGCTCCATGAGCCGCGTGATTTCTTCCTGCGGCCGCTGCCAGTTCTCGCTGGAGAACGCGAAGATGGTAAGCGCCTCGACGCCGCGTCGCGCGCAACCTTCGACGGTCGCACGCACGGCCTTCGCGCCCGCCCGGTGCCCGAGGTGGCGAGGCAATGCACGGCGCTGGGCCCAGCGCCCGTTGCCATCCATGATGACGGCGACGTGGCGTGGGAGGCCGATCGCGCCCGCTGCGGCTGGTGACACGGCGTCAGACCTGCATCAGTTCCTTTTCTTTCTCGTGCAGGACCACGTCGACTTCGGCGACGTACTTGTCGGTGAGCTTCTGCACGTCCTCCTGGGCACGACGGTCGTCGTCCTCGGCGACGAGCTTTTCCTTGAGCATTTCCTTGAGGTCCTGCATGACGTCGCGGCGCACGTTGCGGATCGCGACGCGCGCGTTCTCGGCTTCGTGCTTCACGACCTTGGTGAGGTCGCGGCGGCGTTCTTCGGTGAGCGCGGGCATCGGCACGCGGATCACGCTGCCGGCCGTGTTCGGGGTGATGCCGAGGTCGGACTTCATGATGGCCTTCTCGATCACCGCGACCATCTGCTTGTCGTACGGCACGATCGTGAGCGTGCGCGCGTCTTCGACCGCGACGTTCGCGACCTGGTTCAGCGGCGATTCGGCGCCGTAGTAGTCGACCCGGATGTGGTCGACCAGGCTCGCGCTGGCGCGCCCCGTGCGCAGGCGCTTCAGTTCGTGCCTGTAGGCAGCAACGCACTTGGCCATGCGTTCGGCTGCGTCCTTCTTCACTTCTTCGAGCATGAAATCTCCCGGTCGAACGGCTCGGGCCGTCTCAGTTCGTGACCAGCGTGCCCACGTCCCCGCCGGTGGCGGCACGCACGAGGGCACCCGGATCGTTCAGGTTGAACACGCGCAGCGGCAGGTGGTGATCGCGGCACAGGACGATGGACGTCTGGTCCATCACGTTGAGCCGCTGGTCGAGCACCTGGTCGTACGTCAGGCGATCGTACCGCTTCGCCGACGGATTGAGCATCGGGTCGGCGTCGTAGATCCCGTCGACCTTGGTGGCCTTCAGCAGCAGGTCGGCCTCGATCTCGATGGCGCGCAGGCTCGCGGCCGTGTCGGTCGTGAAGAACGGATTGCCCGTGCCGGCAGCGAAAATGATCACGCGCCCCTTCTCGAGATGGCGGACGGCGCGACGGCGGATGTAATCCTCGCACACCTGGTTGATACGCACGGCGGACATGACGCGTGTGGCCACGCTCATGGATTCGAGAGCGTCCTGCAGGGCCAGCGAGTTCATGACCGTGGCGAGCATCCCCATGTGATCGCCGGTGACGCGATCCATGCCGGCGCGCGCGAGACCCGCACCGCGGAACAGGTTGCCGCCGCCCACGACCACGCCGATTTCGGTGCCCGTTTCCTGCACGCTGCGGATCTCGCTGGCGAGACGGCGGAGGAAGGCCGGGTCGATACCGTAGTCGGAGTCGCCCATGAGGGCCTCACCCGACAGCTTGACGAGAATGCGGCGGTTGCGCCGTTGCGGATCTGCTTTCGGTTCCATCGTCCCTCGCCAGCGGCCCATTTGCAGGCCGCCATTATAAGGAACCCCGCTTGCGCGGGGTTCCGGGGTAGGTCGAAATCGCCGGGCGGACCCGGGACTCAGGAGCCCCGAACCGCAGCAGCCACTTCCTCGGCGAAGTTTTCCTGCTTTTTCTCGATGCCGGCGCCGACCTCGAAACGCACGAAGCGCGCGACGCGGGCGTTGGCCTTCTTCAGTACATCGCCGACCGCCTGCTTATCGTCCTTCACGAACGGCTGGCCGAGCAGCGTGATTTCACCGAGGAACTTGCGGATCTTGCCGTCGACCATCTTGGCAACGATTTCTGCCGGCTTGCCGGCAGCCTTCGGGTCCTGCGCGACCTGGGCGACGAAAATTTCCTTTTCCTTGGCGACCTGGTCGGCCGGCACGTCGTCGGCCGACAGGTACATCGGGTTGATCGCGGCGATGTGCATCGCCAGGTCACGACCGAGAGTATCGTCGCCGCCCTGCAGGGCCACGACCACGCCGATGCGGGTGCCGTGGGTGTAGGTGGCGAGCGGAGCATCCGAGCGGATGATCTCGAAGCGACGCACGCCGATGTTCTCGCCGATGCGGGCGATCAGTTCACGGCGGGCCTCTTCGACGGTCTTCCCGGAGGCGAGCTTCGTCGCGAGCAGCGCGTCCAGGTCGGCCGGCTGCGCGGTGAGCGCAGCCTTGGCGACGTCGGCGGCGAAGCCCTGGAAGTCCTTCTCGCGCGCGACGAAGTCCGTCTCCGAGTTGACCTCGACGACCGCGGCCTGCTTGCCGTCGGCCGAGCGCTCGACGCAGACCACGCCTTCGGCAGCCACGCGGCCGGCCTTCTTGTCGGCCTTCGCCAGACCCGACTTGCGCATGATCTCGGCGGCGGCTTCGAGGTCGCCGTTGGTCTCGACCAGCGCCTTCTTGCACTCCATCATGCCGGCGCCGGTGCGCTCACGCAGCGCCTTCACTGCTCCTGCGGTAACGGCCATGATCAGGCCCCTTCGGTCGGAGTCGGGGCAACTTCGGCAGCGGCAGCAACAGCAGGAACAGCCGCAGCGGCAGGAGCAGCCGCAGCGGCCGGCTTCTTGCGGGCAGCCTCACGACGGGCCATGAACGCCTCGGCGCTCTCTTCCGGATCGGCCTCGACGAGTTCTTCGGCGCGCTGGTCGGCGGCCGCGGTGTCGTCGGTCGGCTTGCGCCTCGGACTGGCGGCGGTCTTTTTGCGGGCCGGGGCCTTGCGGGACGGCTTCGGCGCGCCCGTGCGGGAACGCGGCTTGCCTTCCTCGTCGAGTTCGACGAATTCGTCTTCACCGACCGGCATTTCGAGGACCGTCGAACGGCCTTCGATGACGGCATCGGCGATGCCCGAGGCATAGAGTTGGATCGCGCGCATGGCGTCGTCGTTGCCCGGGATCACGTAGCTGATGCCTTCCGGCGAGCAGTTCGTGTCGACCACGGCGACTACCGGGATGCCGAGCTTCTGCGCTTCGTGGATCGCGATCTTCTCGTGACCGACGTCGATGACGAACATGACGTCCGGCAGGCCGTCCATGTCCTTGATGCCGCCCAGGCTGCGGTGGAGCTTCTCGCGCTCGCGGCGCACCATCTGCGCTTCGCGCTTGCTGCGCTGGTCGAGCGTGCCGTTCGCCTGCATCTCGTCGATTTCGGCGAGGCGGCGGATGGACTGCTTGATCGTCTTGAAGTTGGTGAGCATGCCGCCGAGCCAGCGATGGCTGACCCAGGGCA
Organism: Pseudomonadota bacterium; assembly: GCA_026398785.1. Lineage (GTDB taxonomy): Bacteria > Pseudomonadota > Gammaproteobacteria > Steroidobacterales > Steroidobacteraceae > RPQJ01. Next base: position 10,649 of record JAPLSF010000274.1, read on the forward strand.
TGCCGCAGCGGGCTGCTTCCTGGGCAATCGCGTCGCGCGCGGAGCGCTTCGTGCCGACGAAGAGGACCTTGCCGCCGTCGGCGATGACGTTGCGGACGAACCCCGCAGCCTCGTTATAGAGGGGCAGCGAGTGCTCGAGGTTGATGATGTGAATTCGGTTACGTTCGCCGAAGATGAATTGGGACATCTTCGGGTTCCAGAAGCGGGTCTGGTGTCCAAAATGAACACCCGCTTCCAGCATCTGTCGCATGGACATGCCGGTCATAGCAAACTCCTTGAAGGGTTGAACCTCCACACACCCCATGCGGCAACCCAGGAAAGTCTCACGACCTGCCGGGCACCCAGCCACACGTGACGGTGTGTGTGCGGATTTCGTTGTCAAAAAAGGCCGCGCTTTATACCATCGCGGCCTCGGATTTTCAATTACTTACGCGCTCCGACCCTGCCCACCCACTCCCGCCCTGACGGGAGTGGGCCGGCGCAAGGGATCCGGGGCGCGAGGACCCGGCCTAAATGCAGTATTCCCCGACCCCGGCGCCCGCTTCGTCCAAGGACGCCACCGGGCACGTGCTGATCAAGGGCCCCTCGGACCAGGCCGCCATGCGCATCGCTGGCCGCCTCGCCGCTGACGTCCTCGACATGATCGGATCGAAGGTCGTCCCAGGCGTCACGACGGACGATCTGAACCAGATCTGCCACGATCACATCGTGGGCCAGCAGCAGGCGATCCCCGCCCCGCTTGACTACCGGGGCTTCCCGAAGTCGATCTGCACCTCGGTGAACCATGTCGTCTGTCACGGCATTCCGGGCGACAAGAAACTGAAGCACGGCGACATCGTCAACATCGACATCACGGTGATCAAGGACGGCTTCCACGGCGACACCAGCCGCATGTTCCACGTCGGCAAGCCACTGCCGCACGCGGTGCGCCTGTGCGACCTCACCTACCGGGCCATGTGGCTCGGTATCCGCACCGTGCGGCCCGGCGCGCGTCTCGGCGACATCGGCGCGACGATCCAGCAGTTCGTCGAAGCGAACCATTGCTCGGTGGTGCGCGAATACTGCGGTCACGGCATCGGCCGCGGCTTCCACGAGGACCCGCAGGTGCTGCATTACGGCACGGCGGGCACCGGGCTCGAACTCGAGGCCGGCATGACCTTCACCATCGAGCCGATGGTCAACGCGGGCCGGCGCGACGTGCGCCTGCTGCCCGATGGCTGGACCGTGATCACGCGCGACCATTCACTCTCGGCGCAGTGGGAGCACACTATCCTCGTGACCCCGACTGGCCATGAAGTCCTGACGCTCGGCGCCAACGAGCAACCCCCGGCGTGAGCACGCCGCTGGCTCCGATCGACGATCTGGACACGGGCCCGATCCCTTTCGCACCTGCTCCGTGGCCTTTCCTGGCCACGCTGCCCACCGCGCTGGAAGCGACGGGCGACACGGTCGCTGCCTTTCGCAAGGCACTGGCCGATGGCGATGCCAGCCTCAAGCTGCGGTTTGCCGACGACGAACCGGTGGAAGGCCTCGTGCGCGATCGCGCGCGCATGGTCGACATCGTGCTGCGCAGCGCCTGGAATCTGCACGTGGGTGCGCACGCTAACGAAGTGAACCTGATCGCCGTCGGTGGCTATGGCCGCGGCGAACTGCACCCCTGCTCCGACATCGACGTCCTGATCCTGCTGCCGAAGAGCGAAGTCGCCGCAGCCGAAGCCGGGATCGAGCGCTTCCTGACGTTCCTGTGGGACATCGGGCTCGAGGTCGGTCACTCGGTGCGCACGATCGACGACTGCCAGCGCGAAAGCGCGGCGGACGTCAGCGTGGCCACCACGTTCATCGAGGCACGCCTGCTGTCCGGACCCGACCACCTGTTCCAGTCGATGCGCCGCGCACTCGCGCAGGACAAGGTGTGGTCGTCGAAGGCGTTCTTCGAGGCGAAGGTCGCCGAACAGCAGTCACGCCATCACCGCTACCACGACACCGGTTACAATCTCGAACCGAACGTAAAGGCGAGCCCGGGCGGCCTGCGCGACATCCAGACGATCGGCTGGGTCGCCAAGCGCCATTTCGGCGCCGAGACGCTCGATGAACTGATCGGCCACGGCTTTCTCACGGCCGCCGAGTTGCGCAAGCTGCGGCAGGCGCAGGCGTTCCTGTGGAAGGTGCGCTTCGCGCTGCACACGATCACTGGACGGCGCGAAGACCGGCTGCTGTTCGATCACCAGATCCGCATCGCGAAGCAGTTCGGCTACGAGGACGCGACCTACACGCTCGCGGTCGAGCAGTTCATGCAGCGGTACTACCGCACCGTCATGGACGTCAGCCTGCTCAACGAAATGCTGCTGCAGCTGTTTCGCGAGGCGATCCTGAACGAGGGCGAGAACACGATCGTCCCGCTCAATCCGCGCTTCCAGATCCGCAACGATTACCTCGAAGTGACGAGCGATGACACGTTCGTCCGCAATCCTGCCGCCATCCTCGAGTTGTTCCGGCTGATGCAGGAAAACCCGGACGTCCGCGGTGTGCGCGCCACGACCATCCGCCTGCTCGGCCGGCACCTGTGGCTGATCGACGAAGAGTTCCGCCAGAACCCGCGGCATCACCGGCTGTTCCTCGAACTGCTGCGCGCACCGGCGGGCGTCACGCACGAACTGCGCCGCATGAACCTGTACGGCGTACTCGGCGGCTATATTCCAGCGTTCGGCCGCGTCGTCGGCCGCATGCAGTACGACCTGTTCCACGCCTACACGGTCGACGCCCACATCCTCTTCGTGCTGCGCAACCTGCGTCGCATGGCGCTGCCGCGCTTCGAGCACGAGCTGCCCGAGATGTCGCGCCTGTTCGCCACGCTGCAGCGGCCGGAGCTCGCGTACCTCGCCGCGCTGTTTCACGACATCGCCAAAGGCCGCGGCGGCGACCACTCCGACCTCGGTTCAGTCGATGCCGAGGCGTTCTGCCTCGAGCAGGGACTCACGCGTTACGACTCGCGCCTGGTGTCATGTCTCGAGCGCAACCATCTGCTGTTTTCGGTAACGGCGCAGAAGAAGGACATCTCCGATCCTAAGGTCATCCAGGATTTCGCACGGACCGTTGGCGACCAGACGCACCTCGATTACCTGTACCTGCTGACCGTCGCCGACGTGCGTGGCACCAACCCGAAGCTGTGGAATTCGTGGAAGGCGTCGCTGTTCCACGACTTCTACGAGCGCGTGCGCCGCGCCTTGCGCCGCGGCATCGAATCGCCGGTTGATCGTGTCGAACTCGTGGCCGAGACCAAGGCCAAGGCGCTCGAGCTGCTGGCGCACGAGCACGTGCCACCCGAACGTGCCGCATCGATCTGGGCGCGCATGAACGACATCTACTTCCTGCGCTACGCCCCGGCCGAAGTTGCGTGGCACACGACGCTGCTTGCCGACACCGAGCCCGAAGACGTCTCGCTGCTCGTGGCCGTGCGTACCACGGTCGAGCGCGGCGGCAATGCGGTGCTCACCTGTGGGCCGCATCGGCAGGAAAACTTCGCCCGCACGACCGCGCTGCTCGATCAGATGGGGCTCAACATCGTCGACGCACGCATCACGCCGCTCGACGGCGGCCTGGGGCTAGACACGTACCTGGTGCTGGAGGATACCGGCTTGCCGATCGCCGACAGGCAACGCGCCCATCAGATCGAGCAGCAGTTGCGCCGGGTCCTGCTGAGCGCCGAAGCCGACCTGCCGGTCGTGACGCGTCGCGCACCGCGCCAGGTGCGCATGTTCACGACCCCGACGCAGATCACCTTCACCGAAGACCCGCTGCAGAACCGCACGGTGCTCGAGATCATCGCCGGCGACCGGCCCGGCCTGCTGTCAGAGATCGGCAGGGTGTTCCTCGCCGAGCAGATCGACGTCAACACCGCCAAGATCATGACCATCGGCGAACGCGCGGAAGACGTGTTCTACATCAGCGGTGCGCAGGGCGGGCCGTTGACGGATGTAGCCTGCGATCGGTTGCGCGAACGCATCGGGCAAGCGCTCGATCGGCGGGACCAGGCACTGCGCCCGGCGTGACTTGATCGAACGCTGGAGCTGACCGCTTTGAATCCCCGCCTCGACCTGCTGCAGCCCTACCCGTTCGAGCGACTGCGCGCGCTGCTTGCGGGTGCAATGCCGCCCGCATCACTGCGTCCTATTCCGCTATCCATCGGCGAACCCAGGCACATGCCACCGGCCTTCGTCGCCGAAGCACTGGTTCGAGCGCTCGGCGAATCGCTTGGTAGTTATCCGGTGGCGCTTGGCCTGCCGCAACTGCGCGAGGCGATCGCACGCTGGCTCGAGCGCCGGTTCGGCCTGCCCGCGCAGACCGTGCGCGCGGAGGACATGGTGCTGCCGGTCAACGGCACGCGTGAGGCGCTGTTCTCGTTCGTGCAGGCGGCGGTCGACGCTGAATCCGCTGCGCATGGCTCGCGACCGCTAGTGCTGATGCCGAACCCTTTTTATCAGATCTATGAGGGCGCAGCCCTGCTCGCGGGCGCCGAGCCGCGCTTTCTCAACTGCACCGAAGCGAATGCCTACCTGCCCGACCTCGACGCAGTCGACGCGGCCACCTGGAATCGCTGCCAGGTACTGTTCCTCTGCACGCCCGGCAACCCCACCGGCGCCGTCATGCCGGACACCTACCTGCAGCGCGCGCTGGAACTCTCGTCCCGCCATGGCTTCGTGATCGCATCGGACGAGTGCTACTCGGAGCTGTATTGCGACGAAGCTTCACCGCCCACGGGCCTGCTGCAGGCGGCGTTGCGCGGGGGCAACGCGGCGTTCGAACGCTGCGTCGTGTTCCACAGCCTGTCGAAGCGCTCGAGCGTGCCGGGACTGCGGTCCGGGTTCGTCGCGGGTGACGCGAAGTTCCTCGCGCGCTACCGGCTCTACCGCACATACCACGGTTGCGCCGTACCCGTGCACACCCAACTCGCGAGCCTGCCGGCCTGGAACGACGAAGCGCACGTCGTGGAGAACCGTCGCCTGTACCGCGAGAAGTTCGCGCGCGTCACTCCCGTGATCGCGGCAGCCTTGCAACAGGAAATAGCGATCCCAGCGGGCGGCTTCTATCTCTGGCCGCGCGTCGGTGATGACGAGGCCTTCACACGCGGCCTGTTTGCGCAGCAGCACGTGACCGTGCTGCCGGGACGTTACCTCGCACGCGAGACCGAGTCTGGAAATCCGGGCCTGGGCCGTATCCGCATTTCGTTGGTCGCCAGTCTCGATGACTGCGACGAAGCCGCGCGCCGCATCGCCGAATTCGCCCGCGAATCTCGCCACTGACCGGTTCGAAAGCCCGCTATCGGGTCAGCCCTTCCCGTCGCAATTTATCGGCAATGGCAGCGGCAATGTCGTGCAGAGCAGCATCGGTCGACTCGAGTTTGCTTGCCTGCGTATCCAGCGTATAGATCAGCGCCTTGTCCCGCGTCTGGTAGAACCTCGACGCGACCCGGGCTGCGCCCTGGGCGATCGTGAAGGCGGGCGCAGTCACAAACTCACCATAGACGACCGGTACGCCATAGACACCGTAGTACCCGGTAGCGAATCCCGCATCCGTGGCCTTGTACGACGCGTTGCCGCGCGTATCCCTGCTGCCGCCTTCCTTCGATTCGATCGTTCTGGAAACGAGACTCGTCGCCAGCACGGCATCGGCCTGAGCCACTGCGATCGCTTGCTCGATGCTCTCCAGGGTCAGCGGGTTCTTTTCCTTGACGGCGTCACAGCTCCGGATGGCCTGGACCGACTCGCTCTGCAGCTGCGACGCCATGAAGAACTCGAACGCGCAGCGCTGATTGACGTTCGGGCTGACACCGACGACCAGCACCCGGGTGAACGACTGCTTGCGCTGCGCGCCCTCCTGCCAGGCGCCCTTGACCGTGGTCTTCGCCTGGACACACCCGGCAAACAATGCGGCCCCGATCAGGTAGAGCATCGTCCCGGCGGCCACGCCCCGGGCAGATCGGCCAATGAAGGTCCTGGTAAGCACTGCGTGCCCCTGTTTTGTTAATGAAACGGAGGACGTTCCGCCGCGCTCGCACCGGCTTTGCCCCGCTCGCAGTCTACCGGGACAGGCGCTGAAACGGGTGCTGGGTATTGAACTCGACTCCCAACCGCCGTCGAGCGGCGTCGAGCCGGCCCGGCCTCAGGGAATGCCGAACTGCGTCTTGAAGCGCTGGATTTCGTCCCGGACGACCGGATCGATTGTCTGCGGATTCACGCGGGCGAAGACGCGCATGAGCACGTCTCTTTCCTTGTCGTCAACGACGCCGTCCTGCAAAGCGAGACGCTCAAGCATCTGCAACTCGTCGTGGTCGATGAGGCCATCGTTGGCGAACACGTGCAGAAATGAGTACTGCATGATCGCGTTCCAGTTGCTGCCGTTGTTGGTCATTGTTCAGCGCTTCCCCGTCGATTTCGTTCTTGTGCCGTTGCTTAGCCCCGTCGAACCGGGTGGGGTTAAAGCGGTGGAATGTCGGCCAAGACTATGACGATTACTTTACCGTTTTGTGACAACAGCGCTGCCGCCGACCGCGTCCGGTGAAGTTCAAGATTCTTCTTCGAAATTCAACATAAGCCCATGTGTGCAAACAATTTTTAGTCTGGCTGCCATCGAATGGTAGCAATTGCTGGTTACGCTGCGTGCAGTAGGCCGGCGCAACCCAGCCGCGTCGGTCAGGAGGTGCTCATGGCATCCCCAGTTACGGCCGATCTCTGGCATCGCGTCGACCAGGCGGAGCACGCGTTGTGCCTGCGGCTGAATCGAGGCTCTCGCTACACGCCGGTCCGCCGCTTCTTCGCGATCATCAGCCGGCTCGGCGACGGCATCTTCTGGTATCTGCTCATGCTCGCCTTCGCGCTGAGCGGTGCCCAGGGCGCCCGCGTAGCGTCGCAGATGGCTGTAGCGGGAATTGTCGGCATGGTGCTCTATCGCCAATTGAAGCATCGCCTGGTGCGCGAACGGCCATTCATGTCGCACTCGGGAATCAGCCTGGGGGCCGCGCCGCTCGACCGGTACAGCTTCCCGTCCGGCCACACGCTGCACGCCGTGTGCTTCACGCTCATTGCAATGAGCCACGTGCCCGAGCTCGCCGTGCTGCTGGTACCGTTCGCACTGCTGGTGGCAGCATCGCGCGTCGTGTTGGGGCTGCACTACCCCACCGACGTGCTGGCCGGAGCGGCCATCGGCATGGTGCTTGCGCGCGGCACGCTGGCACTCTGGCCGGCCTGACATTCTCCCGCACGCCGCACAGACAATGAGGCCCGTGACATCCGTCACGGGCCTCATTGCCGGTCACGAAGACCGTCGGCTCAGTGCCTGGACCTGGCCTTCTCCACCTGGAAGATCGAGATGGTGCGGCTGACTTCGTTGCCGACGATTACCAGCGGCTTGCCGTTCGGGCTGTACTCCTCGGAGACGAACGTAACACCTTCTGGGCCAAGGTCGCCCCCGAGCGTGTCGAGCTTGCGTGTATTCGCGTACGCGGCGAACTGCGGGGCCGTTGGGTTGCTCACGTCGTAGGCCATGACGCCGCCAATGCGCTCGAGGCCGATGAAGGCGTATGTCCGGCCGCCCACCTTGCCGACCGCGACGCCCTCGGGTTCCGGTCCCTTGTTGTCACTGCGGTTGTCCGGCAAGTTGCTGTCGTGGCTGGCATTGAAGATCGTGTCAAAGCCGTTCGCCGGGTCGGCGAAGTAACGCTCGAACTGGTCGCCGCTGTCCCACACCAGTTGCCCGTCCGTGGTCCAGATCGAGAACGAGCGCGCACCGAACGCTTCGATGCGGTCGAAATCGCCGTCGCCATCCGTGTCGCCCGACGCGTTGGTGACAGTCAGGCGACCCAGGGCCACGTTTGACTTCAGCACCGCCGCGTTCGGAAAGACGATCGGGTCGAGCGCGTAGCTGGTACTGCCGACACGAATCTCTTCGCCGAAGCCCGCGAAATCGTCGCTCGAGCGGGAGTCTCCTTCGTTCGCCGTGACCAGGTACCGCTGCCTGCCGACGTTGAAATGCGCGATGGCGTCCGGCTGGTAGAGACCATAGACAGGCCAGTTCGCGATCTTGATCGAGGCCGTGCTAGCAGACCCGTCGCGGTCGCTCGGATCGAGCGCATTGCCCAGTTCCGCGTGGTTCTTCCGGCCGAGCGGCAGGATGTCCTGCACGGTGGCCGTCGGCACGTCGACGATCGCGATGGCGTTGGCCTCCTGCAGCGTCACCCAGGCCGTGCGGCCGCGGACCGTGATGTACTCGGGTTCGAGATCCTGCGCCGCGGTGGCATTCGGCCCGAAAACGCGGACGCCCTTCGCTGTCAGTGCAGCCTTGCTGAATGCCTTGAAATCGGCCGTGCGCACCGAAGCATTCCTGACACCCTGCTCCAGGTCGATGATGCTGATCGATCCTTCGGGATTGATCGAGCCTGGCAGGTAGTCCACCGGCTCACCCTCGTTCGCGACCAGAACACGCTCGCCGTCGTCATCGAAGGTAAGCATGTCGGGCAGCGCGCCGACTTCGACGTCGCCGACGATGCGGAGGCTGCGGGCATCCAGGAAAACGACACGGCCCGGATTCGTCTTGGGGCTGGCTTCGACTGCGACAGCGACCAGGCCCCTGTGCGTGGCGACGCTGTTGAGTCCGGCGCCGTATCCGCCGAGGGAGATCGTGTCGTACAGGATCGGCGCGGCCGGATTGGCGAGATCGAGCACGACCAGGTTGTTGTCGGTCGAGTTGATGGCGAACGCGCGTTTCGTCTTCGCGTCGTAGGCGACGATCTCGGCCCCGGTGGCCCCGACCGACGCGGTACCGATGCTGGCGAGGTGCTTGAGCGAAATGTCCCGTGCAGTCGCGTCATTGCGCGCGTCTGCAGCGTGGGCGGCAAGTAGTGCTGCGACGGCAGCGGCAACGATGGTCTTCATGCGTGAGGGCCCCTGATTGTTCGAGTTGATCGGCAACGGCGAACACTGCCGGTTGCGTGTGACGCGCGCATGAAAAGCGAGTGACGGGCCAGTGACAGATGGTCGACGAGATGTTGCCCGCTACGCCGAAAGTGGAGCCTCACGAGCGGCGCCGGGACTGCGTGGCCGCGCGAGCGCGCTGACAAACTGCCGCGTGCAAGCCTCCCAAGAGTAGCCGAGCGCGTGCTTGCGGCAAGCCGCCGGGTCGAGCTTCAACGCTGCTACTGCGGCTGCGCGCAGGTCCTCGTCCAGGACGCCCGTGACGCCATTCACAACCACGTCGACCGGTCCGGTGACGGGATAGGCGGCCACCGGCAAGCCACAGGCCATGGCCTCCAGCAGCACGAGGCCGAAGGTATCGGTGCGGCTCGGAAAGACGAAGACATCGCTGGCCGCGACATGACGCGCCAGGTCTTCGCCGTGCTTGTAGCCGACGAACACGGCATCCGGGAATCGTGCTTCCAGCGACTGGCGCGCGGGCCCGTCACCGACGACGAGTTTCGTGCCGGTCAAGTCGAGCCTGAGAAAGTCCTCGATGCCCTTCTCCACCGCGACGCGGCCGAGGTAGAGCCAGACCGGGCGCGGCAGGGCGAGGAAACTCTTGTCGCGCGGCCGGAACAACTCGCTGTCGACGCCCCGGCTCCAGCGCGCGATGTTGGTGAGGCCGTGTGCCTCGAGCTGTCGCTGCATGGATGGTGTGGCCACGAGAGTGCGCTTGGCCGCACCGTGGAACCAGCGCATGAATGCATAGCTCACCGACAGCGGCACCGGAGCACGTGCACGAACGTACTCGGGAAACTGCGTGTGATACGCGGTCGTGAACTCGTGCCCGGTCCGGATACACCAGCGCCGCGCGGCCAGGCCAATGGGTCCTTCGGTCGAGACATGAACGGCGGTCGGCTCCAGTTGCTCGAGTAGGCGGGCGACCGCATTGCCGGCAAACAGCGAGAGCCGGATTTCTGGATACGAGGGACAGGGCACGGTCCGAAACCGTTCCGGCGAGATGACGTGCACATCCAACCCATCGGCGCGCATGCACTCGACGGTGGTGGCCAGGGTTCGCACGACACCGTTGGTCTGCGGATACCAGGCGTCCGTAGCGACGGCGACCCTCACGCCGCCACCGGTGATGAAGTCACTGCGGGCTTGCAGCGCCGTGCGTTGCACTGGGCCATCGTTCATCGTTCACCGATCTCTGGCCTCGTTGCGCAGAGACTGGGGCCGGTCCGTGAACCCGCAGTGAACGGAAAAAGAATCTTTCGTGACGGGACGAAGAAGCGCTACGGATCGCGCGCTTGTTCCGCTGCCAACGCCTCGAGCAGTGCTGCCGACTCCGCACCCACTTCCGGATCAGCGTCAGACGCCAGCGGTTCAATGCCGGTGATTGGAGCGGCAGTGACTGAGCCATCCGCGGTGGCATTCGAATTTTCCGGGTCCACGGCCACGGCGCCAACCGTCGGGTTCAAGGGTCGCGCGATTGCCTGCCCGGCCTCACCACTCGCCCGCGCGATCGGACGATGGAATGCCCCGACCTGCCAGAGCCCCAGGGTCACACCGACGCCAGCCAGCGACGCCGCCAGCCACGCGGGGAACCGCAGTCCAGGTTCAGTGTGCATGGCCATGCATGTGTCCCCCGCCTGCCTCAGCCTGGATCCGCATCACGAACGGATCTCGCTCGTGATCGCCAAGGTCGGCATAGTCGAGCATGTCGTAATCGGCAGAATCCACGGGTTGCCACGGTGACCTGCCAAATTCGAAGGAACGCAGCAGTTCGACGGTCTCCACTTGGCGATCGGCGCCGCGCCGTTCGATGCGGGTCGGCAACATCCAGTCGGTGCGCACGGTAATGTCCCACACAACATCCTCGACCGCGCCAGTGTAACGACGGTACGGATAGCCATCACGCCATCCGTTCTCACGCTCGCGTAGCACTCCGATCAGGCCCGGATCCAGTAGCGTCGACAGGGCAATCCATTCCGGAGCGGCGTTCAGAATCTGCAGGTCGTCGTTGTGGTATTCGATGCCACGCCTGTCGGCGTGGTACAGGCGCGTGTGGAACAGCATCTTGCCATCGCGCACCCAGAGGTCGCCGGATTGCGCCGCAGGATTCTCGCGCTCGATCCGATCATGCGAGCGCCAGAAGCGCCACTCTGTCGAGGAGTTGCCGCCCTGCGCGGGCTCGACGGTCGTGCGGAACTCGGCCGCGACGGGGGGCGGTGACTGAACCAGGTCGAGCTGCGGCACGGGCCGCCGATCGCCGCAGGCAACCAGCACCAGCATCAACAAGGGCACCAGGGCATTGCGTATTGATGAATTCATGATGCCGTCCGCGTGAATCAATCCTTGTCGAAGATCACAGGCCCAGGGCTCTAGCCATCACGTGGTAGATGGCGTTCTGCTCGAGCGTGCCGCGGACCAGGTACGACTTGGGCCCGTTGGCGTAGATCGCGACGTCCTCGCCCGAATGCGTCTCTGCGCCGACCGTCGGGATCGCTGACTCCTGCAGGTAGTTGGGATTCGTGGTATCGACATTGGTCAGGTCCGGACGCTTGCCGGTGAACGGAATCTCCGCCGTGTAGAGTTCCGTGGCCGGGTTGAGTTCGCGACGCGATCCGTTGCCCGTCCAGCCACCCGGACCGTTCAGGTAGCCGAGAGTGGTATAGGGCAGGCCAAGAGAGTCGATCGCCACGGGCGATACGCCAAGCAGTCCGAGACCCGTGTCCGCCTTGCCCAGGATCGGGTTGCCGCGCGATGGATATCCGGCAATGCTCAGCGTATGGCTGTGGTCGGCCGTGACGATGATCAAGGTGTCCTCGTCGTCAGTCATCTCGCGCGCGACCTTGACCGCCTCGGCCATCGCGATCGTGTCGGTCAGCGCGCGATAAGCATTGCCCGCGTGATGGGCATGGTCGATGCGGCCGCCCTCGACCATCAGGTAGAAGCCCTTTGGATTCTTCTTCAGCAGCTGGATCGACTTGCGCGTCATCTCGGCCAGCGAAGGCTCGCCTGCCGTGTCGTTGGCGCGATCGGCCTCGTACTTCACGTGCGAGGGCTCGAACAGGCCCAGCAGGTGCCTGGTGCGATTCAGGTCGACGGCGTCGAATTGCGCCTTGTTCCAGACGTAGGCCGCGCCTGGCTTGGCAGCCCACTCGGCCGTCAGGTCACGACCGTCCGTGCGGCGCCCCAAGCGGGTCGGGTATTCGGGATCGGCCTTGGTGTTCGGCTCGAAATACGGGCGACCGCCGCCTAACGCGACCTCCAGCCCGTTGCCGACCTTGAAGTCAACCAGTTGTGCCGCGATGTCCTTGACCTTCGTGCAGCCGACCGGCAGCACGGTGGCGCCGAGGTCGCTGTCGATCGTGTTGTTCGCTTCCCAGTCGCGGTTGCTCACATGTGCATAGTTGACCGCGGGCGTCGCGTGCGTGATGCGGGCGGTCGTCACCACGCCCGTCGACATTCCGCGCTCCTCGGCGCGCTCCAGGAGCGTCCTCACGCTCTTCGCGCGCGTGACTTCGGCGCAGAACTCCTTGCGGGTAATGCTCTGGTCGACGGAGATCGCCCCGTCGTTAGTCTTGATGCCGGCGACCATGGCCGTTGCGGTCGGCGCCGAATCCGAGGTCTGCTGGTTCGCGCTAGCCGTGACAGACAGGGCCAGGTCGCTGAACTTCTCGAAGCTGAGCCGGTTCCACTCACCATCGATGCCGCGCTGCTGCCCGTCGAGGATGCGAGCCGCGGTGACCGTGGACACGCCCATGCCATCGCCGACGAAGAGGATGACGTTCCGCGCGCGGCGCGTGTTCAGTTCACGGTTGACCAGCCTGTTCGCCTCGATGGCGGCCCTGCCGGCGCTGAACCATTCGGCGCCCGAAGTGGGTACGGTCATAGCGGAAGCACTGTCGGCGTGTGCGGGTGCAGAAGCACCGCCCAGCACGGTCAGGCTGGCGGTGACGACGAGCGAGATCCTGGAATTCAGCTGCATGTTCGGGAGTCCTTTGCCATCGGCAGGTGAGGAGGGCTGTCGAGGACCCGAACGATAGGTGCCCGTTGCTACGAACGTATTGCGATCGTATTGATCTTTCTTTGCAGCCGGGCAAGACGGTATGGCGGCCCGCGTGAAGCGGATCGAGATCAGCGGTGGATGCGCTGCTTGGTGCGCTTCATCAGCGTGACGTGGGTGCCCTCGCGGGCGATCTTCGGCGCACGACTATTGCTGGTGCACTGCACGTAGCTGCCGTCCGACTGCATGATCCAGGCGTTGCGCAGATCCGCCAGCTGCAGCTGCAGCACATCCCAGAGTCTTTCCTTGAGGTGCCGGGTTTCGACTGGCGCGACGGCTTCGACGCGACGGGAGAGGTTGCGATCCATCCAGTCCGCGGAGCCGAGCAGGAAGTCGCCTGCCAGCGGGTCCTCGCTGCCGTTCGCAAAATGGAATACCCGGCCGTGCTCGAGGAATCGCCCGATAATCGAGCGCACCCGGAGGTTTTCGGTGAGACCGGCAACGCCGGGCCGCAGGCAGCAGAAACCGCGCACGATCAGGTCGATCGGCACGCCCGCATTCGAAGCATCACAGAGCGCCTCGCAAATCGGGCCGTCCTCGAGCTGGTTTACCTTGACGACGATCCGCGCCGGGCGACCAGCACGGGCGTTGGCGGCCTCGCGCGCAATCAGGTCGACGAAGCGAGCCCGCATGTTGAGCGGCGCGACCAGCAGCTTCTCGAAACGCGGTGAGCGCGAATACCCGGTCAGGTGGTGAAACAACGTGACGACGTCGCGCGTCAGCACCGGATCGCACGTGAACAGGCCGAAGTCCGTGTACATCCGCGCGGTCTTGACGTGGTAGTTGCCCGTGCCGATGTGGACATAGCTGCGCAAACCGTCCCCTTCCTTGCGCACGACCAGCGCGAGCTTGGTGTGGGTCTTGAGGCCGCGGAAACCGAAGATGACGTGGTCACCAGCCTTCTGCAGTTCTTCGGCCCAGTGCAGGTTGCGCTCCTCGTCGAAGCGCGCCTTGAGCTCGACCAGGCAGGCGACCTGCTTGCCGTTCTCCGCTGCCTTTATCAGCGAACGGACGAATGGCGTGTCGTCGCCGAGCCGGTACACCGTCATCTTGATCGTGGTCGTGCCCGGGTCGTCGGCCGCGTCGCGGATGAATCGCTCGACCGAGGCATCGAAGCTCTCGTACGGGTGATGCACCAGCACGTCGCCCGCCCGGATCGCCGAGAAGATGTCGGTGTCGGCATCGATGCCGAATGGCGGCTGCGGGGCCCAGGGCGGATCGCGCAGCTCGCTGATCGGTAGCGCGGCGATTTCGAACAGGCCGGAATAGTCGAGCATGTCGGGCAACTCGTAGACGTCGCTCTCGCGCAGGTCGAAGCGCGCAGCGAGGCTGTCGCGGATCTCACTGCTCGGTCCTTCCCCGAATTCGAGCCGCACGACCGGCTGAAAACGCCGCTGCCGCACCTGCTCCTCGACCATCTCCTTGATGCTGTTGTCGCTGTCTTCCTCGATGGCAATATCGGCATTGCGCGAGACGCGGAACAGCGTGGTGCCTTCGATCTCGACGCCGGGGAACAGGCTGGCGGCGTTGACCTGCACCAGTTCCTGCAGCGAGATGAAACAGCGCTGCCCGGTCTCGACGTCGGCGCGCAACGGCAGCCATTGCGGCAACTGTGACGGCACCTTGACCCGCACCAGGAGGCGATCGCCCGTGTCGGCCTCCTTGAGCACGAAGCCCCAGGAGGTCGACAGGTTCGACATGAACGGGAACGGATGTGACGGGTTGAGGCTCAGCGGCGTGAGCGCCGGCGATACGTGGCGCTCGAAATACTCGCGAGCTTCGTCGCACTGGGCCGACGAAAGTTCGTCCCAGGTCGCGAGCCTCACCCCATGCCTGACCAGCCGCTGGCGCAGCTCGTCGAAGCATGCGGCGCGGCGCAGGAGCAACGGATACAGCGCAT
>JAPLSF010000308.1 GCA_026398785.1 Pseudomonadota bacterium
CTGCTTCAGTTCCTGCTCGTCCGTGATGACGTTGGCGCCGCCAACGATTCCCTGCAGTCCCTGGACGATGGCGGTCTTGCTCAAGGCCATGATGCGGTCCTTTTCGGTCGGTTCCGGCGTGTGCCGGTGTCAGTGAAAGAGCGGCCAGGACCGTTCGAGGACCTGGTCGGTCGAATGGCGGATGTCGCGATAAACGTCGGCATTCATGCGGCGGTACACGTCGGTATTGGCGGTATTCGGCGCGAACGACTCGCGGGGCTTTTCCATGCGCGCAACGGCAGTCGCGAAATCCGGATACACACCGGTGGCCACTGCCGCGCAGATCGCCGAGCCGAGGCTGGCACCGCCCGGGCCGTGCGCACGCGACGCTGGGATGCCGAAGACGTCGGCAAAGATCTGCATGAAGAGCGGGCTCGACGAACCACCGCCGGAGATCACGATCTCGCGCAACTGGACGCCGAGTTCGTCCGCCATGGCATCGACCTTGTCTTTCATCGTCAGCGCGATCGCTTCGAGGATGGAGCGGTAGCCGTGCGCACGTGTATGGCGCGCGTCGAAGCCGAGCATGATGCCCTTGCGGAACGGCTTGTCGGTGGGGGCAAGCCAGTCGAGTACGCTCATGAGACCGTCGCAGCCGGCCGGGACGTGCAAGGCCTCCTGCTCCAGCACGTGCTCACGCGTGATGCCGCGCGCAGCAGCCGCTGCGGCGAACTCCGGTCCAAGCAGGTCCATGAACCAGGTGAGCGTCCACATCCCGCGACGGATGCCGTGGCTCTCGTACAGGTAGCGGTGCGGGATGCAGCCGAAATTGGTCCAGAACTGCTGGGCGTCCTGCCGATTGTGCTCACCATGCACCATCGATGCGATGTAGGTGCCCAACGAGATCAGCGCGGTGCGATCGTCGAGTGAACCCGAGCCGAGCGCTTCGACGGCTTTGTCGTTGGCCGTGACGACGACGGGCAGTCCAGCCGGAATGCCTGTGGCCGCCGCAGCTGCAGCGGTCACGTGGCCGGCAATGGCACCCGGCAGCATCAGTTCGAAGAGTTGCTCGCGCCGGACGTTGAACTGTTGCAGAACAGCCGGATCGCTGCTCCATTGCCACGTGTCCGTGTCGATGGGCCACTGCAGCAGGATGTTGTTTGCCGCGGTGTCCCTGAATTCGCCCGTGAACCGGTGCGTGATGTAGCCGGAGGAGGTGGTCGCAAAGGCCACCGCCGGATCCTCCGGCATGTACGGCTGGTAGGCGCGGGTGTCCATCCAGCTCATGACCGGCTGCGCGAGCGAGCCGTCGGCCTGCAGGAACGCCTTGCAGCAGCGAATGGTGCAGAGACCGACGCCGATGATCTCGCGCGGGTCGCCCAGGAAGTTCGCCAGCGCCTGCTGGCTGGCAACGATGATCGAATCCCACAGGTCGTCATCGGGATGCTCGACGACGCCCGGGCGCGGGCGACTGGCAGCGCGAAGTGCCTGCCGGCCTGCGGCGACCGCATTGCCTTCGAGGTCGTAAATCACGACCTTCGTGCTCTGCGAGCCGTTGTCGACGCCGACGATGTAACGCCCCCGGATCGCCATTTCGCGTCAGCGCACCAGGTAGCCGCCGTCGACGACGAGCAGGTGACCGTTGACGTAATTGGAGGCGCGGCTCGACAGGTAGACGAGCGCACCCATGAGATCGGCCGGCTCGCCCCAGCGTTCGGCCGGGATGTGGTCGAGCACGCGCTGGTTGGTTTCCGGGTTGCTGCGCGTCTGGCGCGTGATCTCGGTGGCGTAATAACCCGGCGCGATGCCGTTCACCTGGATGTTGTGCATCGCGAGCTCGTCGCAATACGCCTTGGTGAA
>JAPLSF010000153.1 GCA_026398785.1 Pseudomonadota bacterium
TTCGTCGGCAAGGCGAAGGAAGGCGCGGTAGTGCCGGTCCAGGCCGAACAGCCGGTCGGCCTGGGGGGTTAAGCTTCCTCTCCCAGGAAGCGGCGGGCGTCCGCAATGGCGCCCGCCGTTTTTGTTTGCACCGCGGGTGAGTGCCGCAATCCATGACCCCGATGCCTGCATCGAACGTTCCTGCACCGGGCAGCGTTGCGCTGCTGGCAGCGCCGCACCGGACGCTCTTCTTCGCCGGGCTGCTGAGCCTGCTGGCTGCGAGCGTGTGGTGGGCCCTGCACATCGTCGCGCGCTACGCCGGTGCCCCGCTCTTCGCACTGGTGCTGCAACCCGCTCCGCTCTGGGCCCACGCCTGGCTCATGCTATTCGCCGTGTTGCCGACGATGTTCTTCGGTTTCCTGTTCACCGTCTTTCCGCGCTGGATGAACGGCCCGCTCGTCAAGCGGAACGAATACGCCGCCACGGCCGCGTTGTTCGCGCTCGGCACGTTGCTGTGGATCACGGGCACATTTGTCGGCCCGCTGCTGCTGCTGGCGGGGTGCATGGCAACAGGTGCGGGCCTGCTGCTCGGCACGATAGCCCTCTTCCGCGTGCTGATCTCAGCACCGCAGGTCGTGCCGCACGCGGTCGTCGTTTTGACAGCGCTCTGCGTGCAAGTGGTCGCCCTGGCGGGATTCACCTTCGGCGTCGCCGGGTCGAACGACTTCGCGCTGCACTTTGCGGTGCGGACATCACTGTGGGGCGGTCTGCTGCCCGTCTTCTTCGCGGTCTGTCACCGCATGATCCCGTTCTTTTCGCAGAGCGCAGTCGAGGATTACGTGCCGTGGCGCCCGACGTGGATACTCGTCGCCGTGGTTACGCTCTGCTACGCGCGACTGCTGCTCGGAACGACGGGTACGCTCAGCCTGTTGCCGTGGGCGGACGCCGCACTCGTGCTGCTGACGCTCACCTGCGCCGTGCGCTGGACCTCGTTGCGTGCACGCGGCAACCCGCTGCTCTGGACGCTCTACGCGGGTTTCGCATGGTTGCCCGTGGCGGTGCTGCTGCAACTGGCCCGCGACAGCGTGTTCGTCCTGACCGGTGAGTGGACGCTAGGTCGCGCACCGGTCCACGCACTCGGCATGGGTTTCTTCGGCGGCATGCTGGTGGCGATGGTCACGCGCGTGACGATGGGACACTCCGGGCGGCCCCTGCGCATGGATCGCGTCACGCTCGCCTGCTTCATCATGCTGCAGCTGGGCGCGGCCAGCCGCGTGCTGAGCGAAATCGTGCAGGCACCGGCGGTCGTGCAGTGGTTCCTGCTCGCGAGCGTGGGACTTTGGGTGGCCGCCGTGGCCATCTGGGTGCAGCGCGTCGGCATCATCCATCTCGCCCCGCGCGTCGACGGGAAGCCGGGCTGATGGCCGGGTACTACCTGGCACTTCGTCACGCGCACATCGGGTTCGCGATCCTCTCCGTGAGCCTCTTCACCCTGCGCGGCTGCCTGATGCTGGCGCAGTCACCGCACGTGAACTCGGCCTGGCTCAGGTACCCATCGTATTGCATCGACACATTGCTGCTGACAGCCGCGCTGATGCTGACATCGGTCGTGCACCAGTACCCGTTCGGCAATGGCTGGCTGACGATGAAAGTCGCGCTGCTCGTGGTGTACGTCGTGCTCGGCAGCATTGCGCTCAAGCGGGGTCGGACCATTCGAATCCGGATCGCGGCATCGGTCGCGGCCTTGTTGACGGTCGGGTTCCTGGTCACCGTGGCACACGCGCACCATCCCCTGGGGCTCTTCCTGGGTCTTGCTGCCTGACCGAAACCTGATGCCGCAGGCCGCGGTCGCGGTCGACCGCGCATCCCGGCATCATGCACGCTGGTGACTCCCGACAGCGCCCCCAGCCGCTGCTCACTGGCGGACGATAAATGACCCTGAACGACACGACTGCTCTTGCCGGCATCCGCGCCCACCACCTGTTTGCCGGGCTGTCACCGCCGCAATTGCAGCGCCTGCTGGCGACGGCGAGCATCGAGGAGGCCGATGCGGGACAACTCCTGTTCGACCGCGGCCAGCCGGCCATGCATTTCTACGTTGTCGTCGAGGGCCAGGTGAACCTGGTCCTGTATTCCAAGGCCGGCGAGGAAAAGATCGTGGACATCCTCGGCCCCGGCCAGAGTTGCGCCGAGGCAGTCATGTTCATGGCGGGCCCGGTCTATCCGGTCTCTGCCATGGCGGCATCGCGGGCGAGGATCGCGCGGTTTTCGAGCACCGACTACGTCGCAATGCTGCGGGAAAGCCCGGAGACCTGCCTGCGCATGCTCGGACACCTGAGCCAGCGCCTGCACATGCGTATCCGCGAAATCGAGTACTTGACGCTGGAAAGCGCCACGCACCGGCTGGTGCGCATGATCGAGAGCCGGTTACCCGCAGACACGGACGGACCGGCCGAGATCCAGCTGCAGGAATCGCGGCAGGAGATCGCTTCGCGCCTGTCGATGAAGCCTGAGACCCTGTCTCGAATCCTGCGGACGCTGTCCGACAGCGGCACGATCTCCGTCCATGGCCGCGCACTGCAGGTGCCGAGCCGGCGCAAACTGCTGGCGATCCTCGACACCGCAGTCTGATTCTCCCCGCCGGGCCGGCTTGACCCGGATCAAGGCACTTTCGTCGGTCGGGTCCTACAGTCAGGACAGTTGCATAGCCTGACAATTCCCTGCATGGGCAAGGACGAGGAGAAAGTGATGTTCAACGCGAGTCGCACACCTGCCGCGCGGGCAGCATGGTGGCTGGCCATCCCGATCAGCGCATCACTGGGCGCCGGCGCCCTGGCGCAGCAGCCGTCCACCAGTGGCAGCTCGGCCCAGGTGCACCAGGCCGAGGTCGCCGCCGGCGCGGCTGCCACCCCCGCGCAGGTCCAGGCGGGTGAAAAGGTCTTCCAGACCGTCTGCCTCGCCTGCCACCAGGCCGACGGCAAGGGCCTCCCGGGGGCATTCCCGCCGCTTGCCGGATCGGATTACCTGGTCGGTCACAACGAACGTGCCGTCGGCATCGTGGTCAACGGCCTGCAGGGCGAGGTCGTCGTCAACGGCACCAAGTTCAATTCCGTGATGCCGGCAATGGTGCAGCTGTCGGACCAGGAAATCGCGGATGCCCTGACCTATGCGCTCAACTCCTGGGGCAACAATGGCGGCGCCGTGTCGGCCTCGGCCGTTGCCGCTGAGCGCGCGCGCGCGGCCAGTGAACCGAAGAAAGCAGACTCACCGACGCAGCATCCGACGACGACGTCGGAACTGAAGTACCAGGGGGCCCCGTCGCCCGTCGGCGCGGCCGGTGCCCAGGTCCGCGTCACGCCCGGGGCGCCGGACATGACGATGGCGGAGTTCGGTCGCGCGCAGAAGATCTACTTCGAGCGCTGCGCGGGTTGCCACGGCGTGCTGCGCAAAGGTGCGACCGGCAAGCCGCTGACGCCCGACATCACGCAGAAGAAAGGCACCGAGTACCTCAAGGTGTTCATCAACCAGGGCTCGCCGGCCGGCATGCCGAGCTGGGGCAAGACCGGTGAGCTGTCGCAGGAAGAAGTGGACATCATGGCCCGCTTCGTCCAGCACGAACCACCGCAGCCGCCGGAATTCGGCATGCCCGAGATCAAGGCCACGTGGAAGGTGCTGATCCCGGTGGACGCCCGCCCCAAGACCAAGCAGAACAAGTTCAACATCGACAACATCTTCGCGGTCACCCTGCGTGACGCCGGCCAGGTGGCGCTCGTCGACGGTGACACCAAGCAGATCATCAACGTCATCAAGACCGGCTATGCAGTGCACATCTCGCGCCTGTCCAACTCGGGTCGCTACGTCTACACCATCGGCCGGGACGGCAGGATCGACCTGATCGACCTGTACATGCCGATGCCCGACCGTGTCGCCGAGATCAAGGTCGGGCTCGAGGCGCGCTCCGTCGAAACGTCCAAGTACAAGGGCTACGAGGACAAGTACGCGATCGCCGGCTCCTACTGGCCGCCGCAGTACACGATCATGGACGGTGCAACGCTCGAGCCGCTCAAGGTCGTCTCGACCCGCGGCATGACCGTGGACACGCAGGAGTTCCATCCGGAACCCCGCGTGGCTGCCATCGTGGCCTCGCACGAGCACCCGGAGTTCATCGTCAACGTCAAGGAAACGGGGCAGATCCTGCTGGTCAACTACGAGGACATCAACAACCTCAAGACGACGACGATCGGCGCCGCCCGCTTCCTGCACGACGGCGGCTGGGACGTCACCAAGCGTTACTTCCTCACCGCAGCCAACCAGTCGAACAAGATCGCGGTGGTCGACTCGAAGGAGCAGAGGCTCACCGCACTCATCGACGTGGACAAGATCCCGCACCCCGGCCGCGGTGCGAACTTCGTCGACCCGAAGTACGGGCCGGTCTGGACGACCAGCGCGCTCGGCAACGAGAAGATCACGCTCATCGGCACCGATCCTGAGAAGCACAAGGCCAACGCCTGGAAAGTCGTACGTGTACTGAAAGGCCAGGGCGGTGGCTCCCTGTTCGTGAAGACACACCCGAAATCGAAGCACCTCTACGTCGACACGCCGCTCAACCCGGATCCGAAGATCGCGCAGAGCGTGGCGGTGTTCGACATCGACAAACTCGACGCGGCGTACACGGTGCTGCCGATCGCCGAATGGGCGAATCTCGGCGAAGGCCCGAAGCGCGTCGTGCAGCCGGAGTTCAACGCGGCGGGCGACGAAGTCTGGTTCTCCGTCTGGAACGGCAAGGAGCAGAAGTCGGCGCTGGTCGTCGTCGATGACAAGACGCTGCAGCTGAAGGCGGTCATCGACGACCCGCGCATCGTGACGCCGACCGGCAAGTTCAACGTGCACAACACGGTCGACGACGTGTACTGATCTGAAGCAGGCTCCCGCGCGCAGCGATGCGCGATCCTGGGCCCTGTCTCGCTGAGGCGGGGCCCATTTTTTGGTGCACGCCTCAGGGCAATGCAACGCCTCTGGACGCGACCAGCACCCGATACCAGTCAGCGCGGGTCCAGCTGACTTTGCAGGCGTCCGCGGCCTCGCGGATGCGACTCGCCTGCTGGCTGCCGACGATCGGGACGATGCCGGCGGGGTGCGCCATGATCCACGCATAGGTTGCGGCAGTGCGCGAGACACAGCAGCGCTGCGCCTGTGCGTCGAGTTCGGCACAGACACGCTGCGCACGCACATCGTCGCCCGGTGCACCGAGGCGGCCACCCGCCAGCGGCGACCATGCGAGCACCGAGATCCGGTGCTGCATGGCGAGGTCGAGCGTGCCGTCCGCGAGCGGCTCGAGCACGAGCGGAGAGAACTCGGGCTGGATGCTGGCCAGCGGGATCTGCAGGTGCGCGACGAGCGCAGCCGTCTGCGCCGGTGTGTGGTTGGAAACGCCGACTGCCCGGGCCTTGCCGCTCACGACGAGTGTTTCGAGGGCTCGCGCCACTTCGGCCGGGTGCGTCAGCACGTCCGGACGGTGCACCTGAAACAGGTCGAGGTGATCGGTGCCGAGACGCCGCAGTGAAGCCTCGCAGGCGGCGACCAGATAGTCGGCGCTGGAATCGTAGGGCACGCCCGGCATGACGCCGCCCTTGCTTGCGAGCACCATCTTCGGTCGCAAACCCGCATCTGCCGCGAACAATCGACCGAGCAGGATTTCCGCGTCGCCGAACCCGTCGCGACCGTTGAAGCCATAGATGTCCGCGGTATCGAACAGGTTGATGCCCGCATCGAATGCCGCATCGACGAGCGCGCGCGCGTGAACGAGGTCGTCACCCTGGAAGCGCCACATGCCCCAGGCCAGACGCGACACGCGCAAGTCGGTTGCGCCAAGCGCCACCAGGCTACTTCGCATACGTGGCCAGCAGGTAGTCGCGAATCGCATCCGACTCGAACAGCGCGATGCCCGTGTTCGGATCAACCAGGTACGGCACCTGCACCTTGCCCGCACGCTGCAGCAGTTCGACCCGGTTCCGACCTGCCACCGGCAGCGCCGGAAAGAGCGTCGCCCGCAGGATCGGCGGGCCCAGGTCCTGCCAGCCGGCCTTGCCGGTACTGCGCAGCAGATAGGGCAGCTCGAGTTCACAGAGCAGTTCACGCACTCGCCGCGAGTAGGGGCTGGACTCGAAGCTGAACAATTCCAGCGGACGCTTCGGCGCTTTCGACGGTCGGGCCCGGGCGCCCGCCCGCACGCGCGGCATTCCGGCCACGACCGATGAGGTGACG
>JAPLSF010000146.1 GCA_026398785.1 Pseudomonadota bacterium
CGTCACGTACACCGCACGCGCGAGCTCGATGAACTCGGCGTCGAACAGGCCGTCGCGTTCCTTGTCGCGAATGTGGTCCTCGATGTCCCACAACAGCCCGTTGACGTCACGCAGCCCGGTCCATTCCGCGGTGATGTCCACTGCTGAATAGGCGGAGGCATGCCACGTCTCGTTGAGCAGTGTCAGTTCCGTGCGCACGTTGTGCAGCTTCGCCGCGTCGGTCATGCGCGCCGACTTGATCTCGAGGATCGTGATCTTGTCGATGAGTTCGCCGGGCGAGATCGGGACGAGCAGTTCTGGCATGGGGTTAGGGGTTAGGGGTTAGGGGTTAGGGGTTAGTCAGTGGGGCGATTCTCACTGGTCAACAGATTATAGACTTCACTCCATCGTCTCCCGCCAGATCGCGGTGACCGCGGCGCGAGTCGATTCGAACCCGGCTGCGGGCGCGACGTTTTCACCGCCCTCGAGCGACAGGTGGTGCAGCCGCTGCCGGTAGGCACGGTAGGCGGCGGTCAGCACGTCGACGGTTGCCTGCGGCACCAGGCAGATCGAGGCCAGGCTTTCCAGCTGGCGGATGTTGTCGGAGAAAGTCACCAGCTCCGCGTAGCGGGCCGACCACAGCAGCGTCCAATACTGGGCGAGGAACTCGACGTCGGTGATGCCGCCCGCATCCTGCTTGAGATCGAACTCGCCGGCCTTCGATTTCGACAGCTCCGACCGCATCCGCTCGCGCATCGAGCGCACGTCCTCGCGCAGCGTCGGACGGCGCACCGCCGTGCGCAGCAACTCGACTCGCAGCGACTCGTAGCGGTTGCGCAATTCCACACCACCCGCGACCGCGCGTGAGCGCAGCAGTGCCTGGTGCTCCCACGTCCATGCGTCAGTGCGCTGGTAGTCCGCGAAGCCTTCGATGCTCTGCACCAGCAGGCCACCCTTGCCACTCGGACGCAGACGCGTGTCGACTTCGTAGAGTCGACCGGCCGCCGAATGCACCGTGAGCAGGTGCACCAGCCGCTGCACGAGCCGCAGGAAGAACACGCCGTTGTCGACGACGTGGGGGCCAGAGGTGCGCTGCACCTCGCCGCTGGAATCGTGCAGGAACACCAGGTCGAGATCGGATCCGTAACCGAGCTCGATGCCGCCGAACTTGCCGTACGCCACGACGATCACGTCCGCCTGGCGCAGCGCGTCATCTGTCGCTCCGCACAACGGCACGCCGTGCCGCGCAACGATCTGCTGCCAGGCGAGGTCGAGCGTTTCCTGCGCCAGCAGTTCCGCCAGGTCCGTCAGGCGATCACTCACTTTCATGAGCGGCAGGCGGCCCGTGAGGTCCGGCACGGCAATGCGGAACATCGCCGCGCGCTGAAACTGCCGCAAGGCTTCGACCTGCTCCTCGGTATCGTCGACGGCGCAGTTCGCCATCCGATTGCGCAGTTCCACGGCCAGCTCGGCCCGCGTCGGCGTCGCGTCGAACAAACGCTCATCGAGCAATTCATCGAGCAGCAACGGGAACGCTGCGATCTGGTCGGACAGGAACTGCGAATGCGCGCACAGCTCGAACAGCCGTTCGCGCGCCACTGCGTTCTCGTTGAGCAGCGCGAGGTACACCGTGCGGCCGCCGATGCGCTCGATCACGTACAGCACGCGCGCCAACGCGGCCTCGGCATTCGGGACGCGCGCCACGGCCCGCAGCAAGCGCGGCAACAGGACCTGCAGTCGGCGTCGACCGGTCTCGTCGAGTCGCCGGTAATAGGTGCCCTCGCGCAACTGGTCGAGTTGCCGCAGGAACGGCTCGACCAGGTCCGGTGCCTGCAGCACTGCGAGCCGTTCACGCCTGCGCGCGTCGTCGAGCTCGGGGTCGAGGATGTGCTCGAGGCCCGCACTCGCCTCGTCGTCGGCGGTCGTGGCGCCGGGCGCAAACACCGCGCGGTGGAAATGCGCACTGACACGACCCCGATGGTGCTCCAGCTCACGTTCCAGCTCAGTCCAACCGGGCAGCCCCATTGCGAGCGCGAGCCGCGCGCGGGCGTGATCATCGACGGGCAGTTCGTGCGTCTGCTCGTCGTTCCATTCCTGCAGGCGGTTCTCGACACGCCGCAGGAAACGATAGGCTGCGAGCAGCTCGGTCACGGTGTCGGCCGGCAGCAGTTTCTGCCCGGCCAGTTGCGGCAGCGCCTCGAGCAGGCTGCGCGTCTGCAGTCGTTGCGTGCTGCCGCCACGCAGCAACTGGAACGCCTGGACGATGAACTCGATCTCGCGGATGCCGCCGGGCCCGAGCTTCACGTTCTGCTGCAGTTCGCGACGCTCGACCTCGCGCGCAATCAGCTCCTTCATCGCGCGCAGCGATTCGAACACGCTGAAGTCGAGGTAGCGGCGATAGACGAACGGACGCAGCGCGTCGCGGTAGAGACCGCTGAATCCGGGCTCCGCTCCATAGACGGGACGCGCCTTGACGTACGCGTAGCGCTCCCAGTCACGCCCGTGCTGCTGCAGGTATTCCTCCATCGCGTCGAAACTCACGGCCACGGGGCCCGAGTCGCCGAATGGCCGCAGCCGCAGGTCGACGCGATAGACGAAACCGTCGTCCGTCGGCGTGCCGAGCAGTTGTGCCACGCGCTTGCCCACGCGCACGAAATACTCTTCGTGTTCGAGCGGGCGCGGACCCGCCGTCGTGCCGTGTTCAGCGAACAGGAACACGAGATCGATGTCCGACGAGAAGTTCAGCTCGCCACCGCCGAGCTTGCCCATGCCGAGCACGAGCAGCGGCAACTCGACGCCGTTCCGGTCTTGCGGCACGCCGTGACGCGCACCGAGCAGCGCAGCCGCCTGGCGGCACGCGACGCTGATGCAGGCATCGGCGAGCCACGACAACTCGGCCAGGACCTGTTCGATCGGCGCGTACCCCGCGAGGTCGCGCCACGCGATGCGCACCAGCTGCCGGCGACGGAAGACACGCAGCGCCGACATGAACGTCGCATCAAGGTTGCTGCCCGGCTGCGTGACAGCGTCCGCCGTCTGCACGTACCACCCGGCGTCGGCGTGCTCGAGCAATCGGCCTTCGGTAGCGAGCCACTCGAGCAACCCTGCGTCACGCAGGCAGGCATCCGCGGCGAACGCGCTGCAGGCCCACACGTACTCGAGACTCGCCGCGATCGCAGCAGCTGCCGGCGTGTCCGGCAGGATCGGCTGAGCTGCGAGTCGCTCAAGCTTGTCGACGATGCCGGCCCGGATCGAGTCCGGCACCGCGAACTTCGCGCTCATGCCGCCCCCTGCGAACGCGTGGCCCGCTCGGCAATGATCGCGGCGACGACAAGCAGCAGGCCCGCGAGCGCATACGCCGATCCCGGGAAATGCCACGATGCGCCGTCGCGGATGGACCACGCGAAGACGGTCGCAAAGAGCGTCGGCCCGATCACCGTGGCAATGCCAGCGAGACTGCCCATGGCACCCTGCAACTCACCTTGCGCCGATCCGCCGACGGCTCGCGTCATGATGCCCTGCGATGCTGGTCCCACGAGACCCCACAGGCCGACGACCGGTATGGCCGCGACGAACCACATGCCGGTCGGGGCGAAAGCGTACAGCATGAACCCCACGGTGCCGGCGAGCAGGCCACCGATCATGACGCGACGTTCGCCGAAGCGACGCACCAGCGGGCCCACGAGCGCCCCCTGCACCAGGGCCGAGGAAATCCCGACGGCGGCGAGCGCGAGCCCGACCGCTTTCGCGTCCCAGCCGTAGCGGTAGGCGGAATAGAGCACGAAGACGGCGGGCAGCACCGCATGCGTCAGGTTGCTCAGGAACGCTGCGCCGGCAAGCGCGAACACTTCATGGTGCGCGCGCAGGAATCGCAACGAGCCCAGCGGGTTGGCGCGACGCCACTCGAACGCGCGACGTTTTTGGCGTGGGAGCGATTCCGGCAGGATGAAGAATCCGTACGCCGCATTGAGCAGGCTCGCGCAGGCAGCCGCCCAGAACGGCAGGCGCGGATCGATCGACCCGAGCAAGCCGCCGATCGCGGGGCCCAGCACGAACCCGAGACCGAAGGCGACGCCAACGAAACCGAAACTCTGCGCACGGCGCTCGGGCGGCGTGACGTCAGCGACGTAAGCCATCGACGTGCTGATGCTGGCCGCGGTCACACCGGAGATCATTCGCCCGACGAAAAGCCACGACAGCGTCGGCGCGAGCGCCATCAGCACGTAATCGAGGCCCAACCCGAAGTTGGACAGCAGGATGACGGGCCGGCGGCCGAAGCGATCCGACAACGCACCCATCACCGGCATCGCGAAGAACTGCATCACGGCCCAGACCGTGCCGAAATACCCGACCATCAGCGCCGCGCGCGAGGTGTCGCCACCGAGGAAGTCCTCGATCAGGTGCGGCAGCACCGGCACGACCATGCCGAGCGCCAGCATGTCGAGCACGACGGTGACGAAAATGAAGGTGAGCGCAGCGCGGCGGGGTGCCTGCAGCGTGCCGGGCTCGCTCATGCGGCGGTCTCAGCCGTACTGCAGGACAATGCGGGGCACGTGGTCCTCGCAACGGAAACCGGGCGCAATGCCGATGTCGATCAGCACGCCGATGCCCTGCACGACGTACCCCGCCTGCCGGCTCAGCGCCGTGGATGCAGTGAGCGTGCCGCCCGTGGCGAGCACGTCATCAATCAGCAGCAACCTGCCCTGCCCTGCCTGCATCTCGAGCACACCCGTGCCGTACTCGAGGTCGTAGCCGATGTCGACGACAGGCGGCGGCAGCTTGCCCTTCTTGCGGATGGGCACGAAACCCTTGCCGCGGCGCTCGGCCAACGCCGACGCGAGGATGAAGCCGCGCGACTCGATGCCCGCGACAGCGTCGACGGCGTCCCACTCCTGCTCGGTGAACATGCTCTCGATCGACTCGATCGTGGCTGCAAAATGCCGGCGCAACAGCGGACTGATGTCACGGAACAGGATGCCCGGCTTCGGGAAATCGGGAATGTCGACGACGAACTGCTTCAGGTCCTGCATGCACACCTCGGCCAACGCGCGCGCAGCGTAGCGAAAAACGGCGGCCGCCGCGACACGGCCAAGCCGCAGCCCCCGGCTTCTGGCAAAATTCTCCGCCGTCAGGAGGAGCACCAGTGAACGTGAGCGAAGCCGTAGCGAGCCGCATGAGCTGCCGCGCGTTTCTCGACACCCCGGTCCCCGGCGACACGCTGCGTGTAATCCTGGACGCGGCCCGACGCACGCCGTCCGGCGGCAACCTGCAACCGTGGTGGGTGTACGCGCTCACCGGCGAGCCGCTCGCCGAGCTCAAGGCACTGGTGCGCGCAAAAGTCATGACGAACCCACGCGGCGACGGCACGCAAGAGTACGACATCTACCCGCCCGGCCTCGGCGAGCCCTATCGCACGCGCCGCTTCAAGGCCGGCGAGGATCTCTACGCCACGATCGGCATCCCGCGTGAAGACAAGATGGCGCGGCTGCTGCAGCTCGCGCGCAATTACGACTTTTTCGGCGCGCCCGTCGGGCTGTTCTTTTACCTCGACCGCAGCCTCGGACCGCCGCAGTGGTCGGACGTCGGCATGTACATGCAGACGGTGATGCTGCTGGCACGCGAGCACGGCTTGCACACGTGCGCCCAGGAAATCTGGTCGCTGGTGCCGATTACCGTACAGAAGCACCTCGAAGTTCCTGCGAACCTGATGCTGTTCTCCGGCATGGCGCTCGGCTACGCGGACCTGTCGCACCCCATCAACACGCTGCGCACGGAGCGCGCGACGCTTGAAGAATTTGTCAGGATGAAGGGATTCGACGCGCTGTAGGCGTCCGCAGAACGGATTCCTCAGGGACGAACGGGACCAGCGGCTCGAATTCGACGTACCCGCCGACTGCGCCGCATGAGGGCGGGATTCAGTCCCGATCGCTCCGGCTGCGCCGTGCAGCCATCGGATGCTCGACCCGCCGCGCCTTGTCCATGAAGTGGGTCAGGCTGAGCCACGGATGGCGCAGCAGCATGCGCGGCCCCGCGTAGCGCATGACCTCACGCGCAAATTCCCGTGGCTGTGGCTTGTAGCAGTGGATCGGACACTTCGCGCACGTGGGTTTCACTGGCCCGTACGGACACTTCTCCAGCCGGCGCTCCGCGTAGCCCCGAAATCCGGCGCACTCAGTGCACAGGCGCTGCCCAGGCGGACAGATATGTCCATGCCCGCTGCAGTAGATTCCCAGCATGGCCTGCATCGTGCGCCATTCGCGCCGCAGGCGGCCGGTGTCGAGTCGGGAATCCATGGCGTGAGCTTGACCTGACGGCGCCGTGCCCGCGCTCCGGGATTTCCACGAGAGGAACATAGAAACTGCGGCGGCGGCCGCGAATCAGCGCCCCTGGACTACCGCCATGGTCGCGTTCAGCTTGGCGACGAGTTCCGAACGGCCCCCGGCCTCCGACCAGACCTGCGCTTCCACCACGGCGAGCCTGCGACCGGGCTTCAGCACCTCGGCCCGGCAACGCAGCCGTTCGCCTCGCGCCCCCCGCAGCAGGTTGATCTTGTACTCGGCGGTGACGACGAACTCGCCGGCCGGCAGGTTCGTGGACGCGGCCGCGCCCGCGCAGTGATCCGCCAATGTGGCGATCACTCCGGCATGGACCACCTGTGTCTGCTGCAGGTGCCAGGGTTGCAGGTCGAGACTCGCCTCGCAGAATCCCGGCCCGAGGTCACCGAGCTCGATGCCGAGGTGAGCGATGAACGGCGCCTGCTTGAACCCGCGCCGCAGGGTTTCGTCGATAGTCATGGGCCCGCTCCTGGTGTCCGGTGCAGAGCAGCGTGCAACAATGCGCGCCGCATGACCAGCCCGAACCCAGCGCCCGAAACCTCGGCGACACCGCGCGCGCACGGTGGGCTGGCGGCCGCCATCGCTGCCTTTACGATCTGGGGCGTCCTGCCCCTCTACATGAAGCCGCTGCACGCTGTGCCCGCGCTCGAGATCATGGCGCACCGGATCGTCTGGAGTTGCCTGCTCGTGTTTGCCTGGCTGGCCTGGCGCGGCGATGTCGGTGCGGTGCGCACCGCGCTCGCGAATCCCGGCACGCGCTACCGGCTGATGGTCACAGCGGTACTGATCAGCATCAACTGGCTGCTCTACGTCTGGTCGATCGCCCATGGCCACGTGATCGATGCGAGCCTCGGGTACTTCATCAACCCGTTGCTCAACGTGGTGCTGGGCGTGCTCGTGCTCGGCGAGCGGCTCAACATGGCGCAGAAGTTCGCTGTCGGCCTGGCCACTGCGGGCGTGCTGTACCTGGCGATCGTCGCAGGCCGCCCGCCCTGGATCGCACTCGTGCTAGCGGCCAGCTTCGGCGGGTACGGCCTGATCCGGAAGGTGGTCAAGGTCGAAGCCGTGCCCGGGCTCGCGACAGAGACGCTGTTGCTGCTGCCATTCGCCTTCGGCTTCCTGCTGTGGTTGCAGCTGCAGGGCACGGGCGCGTTCGGTCATGCCGCCCCGCACATCAATGCGCTGCTGCTCGGCAGCGGATTGGTCACCGCGCTGCCGCTCGCCCTCTTCGCCTACGGTGCGCGCCTGATTCCGCTCTCCACCGTGGGGCTGGTGCAGTACATCGGCCCAACGCTGCAGTTCCTGCTCGGTGTGTGGGTTTTCCACGAGGCCTTCACCCTGCAGCGCGGCGTCGGGTTCCTGTTCATCTGGACCGCGCTCGCGGTCTATGCAGGCGACGGTCTCTGGCGCAGCCGCAGGCAGATGCCCTACTGGGGGCGGTGACTGATCACGCCACCGCGAGGAAGAGCGCGACCACGCTGCCGATGCCCACGAACCAGGCCAGCGATCGCAGCGTCGCCATGTCGGCGACATAGAACGCTATGTAGAAGAGACGCGCCAGGATGAACACGACCGCGAACAGGTCGATGCGTCCCTGCGGCGCGCCGGCAACGTGGGCGATGATGACCGCGGCTGCGAAGAACGGGAACGCCTCGAAGCTGTTGTGCTGTGCGGCGTTCGCTCGCTTGCGGAAGCCCGCCTGCGCATTGAGCCAGTCACGCGGGTTGCTGTTGTCGAAGCGCTCGCCGCCAATCTTGGCGGTCAGTGTGCCGAAGTACGGCAGAAAACCGGCCACCAGCACGCACCAGAAGGCTATCGTCATGCTCGTTCCGCTCCCTTGGGGTTGCCCCGACCGGAGCATACCGGATGCCCGCAGAGGGGGATCGTTCCGACTGGGAAGTTGGCCGCCGAGCCGCTAGTCTTGCGGAACAGGAAGATTCCCATGCCTTCATACAGATCCACCAGTAACGGACGC
Source organism: Pseudomonadota bacterium (assembly GCA_026398785.1). Classification (GTDB taxonomy): domain Bacteria; phylum Pseudomonadota; class Gammaproteobacteria; order Steroidobacterales; family Steroidobacteraceae; genus RPQJ01. The sequence continues at coordinate 8,290 of JAPLSF010000146.1, forward strand.
CGGCTGCTCGTGCACCACCGGCTGCGCGGTCGCGCCTATCCGAAGCTCCCCTACTGGGAGCGGCTGCACCTGATGCTGCTGGAAGAGGCGGAGAAGCGCGGCAAGACTCCACCCCCAGCGCCACTGGTGCATGGTTTGGAGTCCGAACCCACGCAGGCAGACCGCATGGAGCGGCTCGACGAACAGGTGGCCTGGGCCGACCGCAACCAGCTGCTGCACCGGATCCAGATGTTCTTCGATGCCATGCCCGCCTCGGGCTGGGTCAAGACGGACAAGTAGCCGGCTCAGCGCCGGTTAACGAGCCACAGCCCCGCGAGACAGAGCACGATGCCTATTCCGTTCGCGAGACCCAGCTTCTCGCGAAACACCAGCACGCCGACCCCCACCAGCAGCATCGCGGCCGCCGACTGCGTAACCAGCGCGCCGAGGCTGACCTCGAACCCCGTGCGATAGAGCAGGATGAAGCCGAGGTCGAGCCCGATGATTGCGAACGCCAGTGCGATTGCGGTCCAGTTCAGGTGACGAGCTTCCTCGCGCCAGGCGAATTCACCCGGCGCCAGCACGAGCACGCCGGCGAACAGGACGGCGACGGCACCGTACGTGACCATCAGCGACAGCAACGGGTTCGCCCCCGCCGGCGTCACCTTGAGGACGAGGTGATACGCGACCGTCGCGGCGATAGCGAGTGAAAGCCAGGCAAGTTGCATGAGTTGGGTCCAGTGGGCGAGCTTCATCTCGCCGAGTGATTGCTGCGGATCGCTCCGCGTTGCGCGTGAAGTTCTTCCAGGAGTTGCAGTGGCGGGCGGGCGAACGCGTCGACTGTCTGTCGCAGCCGGGCCGACGCAGCCGCCTGCTTGTTCGCCGCATCTCCTGCAAACCCCACGGCCTTGCCGACCGGCGCTTTCGCATCGATGCGCGCGGCTTGCGCCATGCGCTCCCGCTGCCGGCCATCGATCGACTGCGAAAAATGCGGCGCCACGATTTCCCAGACGGCCGCGGGCAGCGTCTCGTAGCGCACGAGCCGACCTCGCCCGGCATCGAGACGACCCACGGCTGCGCAGAACGCTCCATAGAGCCGCGCGACAAATTCCTCCGGTGACTGCGACGCGCCGTCCGGATCGACGTATCTTCTGAGCTCTCTGGCAGGCCCGTCCGCGTCACGCATCCACCCGGCAGGCTGATTCAGGAGCGACACGCCGACCTCGACCGGATCGCGCAGGCTGAAGACCCAGGGCGAATCCGGAAATGCCTCTGCCAGAAGGTCGCAGAACAGCGTATTCCAGCTGCTGAATTTCAGGACGCAGGGCCCGCGTGCATGGCGGGCGAAGGCGCCGCCGAGAGACCGCAGGGCAGCGACCAGTTCTTGACGCGGCCATTGGTGGGGCGGCAGCAGCAGTTCGTTGAACGGCAAGGGCTCCGCATAAACGACGAGGTTGTCGTGCGTCTTGAGCAACTGCGAAAGCAACGTCGAGCCGCAACGCGCGACGTGAAATATGAGGCCAGCGGGCGCGGTAGCAGGGGCCGCTTTGCCGATGTCCTCCCGGGCGATGTGGACGAACGATTCCGCTGCGGGGACCCGCACGATGGTTTCCTGCATGAAGGCGTCCCGGAGTTCCCCGGGGTCGATGGCGCGTAGCGCAAGGTACAGGCCGTCAGGGCGCAGGACCGCGCGCGCTGGCAGCTGATTCCCCTGGTTTTCACGCATCGGGCGGCACCCGCGATTCATGGACAGCAACGGATGGCCAATGCTAACGTCTATTCGTCATGGAATTTTCAGATTTCATTGCGCCATTCGATGCAGCGAGCTTTCGCACGCAGTATTACGGCAAGCTGCCGCTGCACATTCCCCGCAATGGCAACAGTCGCCCGAGCCTGTTGCCGTGGTCGCGATTCAATGCAGTGCTGGCCATCACGCCGTATTGGAACGAGGACACGCTGAAGGTCTACTTCAAGAGTCGCGCAGCGCTGCGGGAGAACTACTGCGACACGACCGACCTGCGTGCAGGCGTGAGTGCGCCCGTCAACCCTGCCAAGGTCAAGGCGCTGATGGGACTTGGGGCCAGTCTCGTCGCCAATCACGTGCACCGTGTCTGCCCGGAAGTGGGTACAGTCGCCAACATGCTCGAGCATGAGTTCGCGGCGCGCGTGGCCGCCAACGTCTACTGCTCGTTCAAGGGCGTGCAGGCCTTCCAGACCCATTTCGACCTGCACGATGTGTTCGCCGTGCAGGCGGAAGGCGAAAAAGTGTGGCGCGTGTACGAGTCGCGGGCGGATTCACCGGTCCTGCCGCTGCCACCGGGTGATGAGATCGAGAAATGGCTGACCGAGTCACGCGGTCACCTGCTGTTTGAAGTGCACATGCAGCCGGGCGATATCCTCTACCTGCCGCGCGGCCAGTACCACGACGCGCTGACCGGCTCGCAGGCGTCGCTGCACGTGACGTTCGGGGTTTCGCCGGCGACGGGCCTGGCCCTGTTCAAGCTGTTGGAGAACGCAGTGACGCAGGAGTCCGCGTTCCGCGCCTATCTGCCGGATGCGCGCAGGGAGACGGAACTGCGTGAACGGCTGGGCACGCTGGCAGAAAGGATCAAGGCGGTGATGACGGCTCCCGCCTTTGCCATCGACGTGCTCAATCATCAGCGCGACCTGACCCGCGCGCCGGCGAATTACGAGCTGCCCGCACAAACCCGGCCATCCTGGTATTCCGTCGGCCGGCGGGCACACCTGGCGCGTCGCGACAATGGGTTCGCCGTCGTCTTCGACGGTGGCGAGATCCCAGTTGGCGCCTCGTACCCGACGGTCGAATGGATTCTCAGGCAGCGGCTTTTTTCGATGGACGATGCTGCAGCCCGGCAACCGAGCGTCGACCGCGCAGAACTGCGTCGCGATCTCGAACTGCTCACCCGCGCCGGCATCCTCGTCGAAACCGAAATGCAGCAGTAGTAGTGCGACGGGTCGCCGCTTCGTGCAACTGCATGGACAGTCATGCCGGCGCTGCGCACAATCCGGCCAAAGCAACAAAAACGGCAGGGGTTCCAATACATGGATGACAGGTGGCCACGCGGCCCTTGGCGCGCTTTGGTGTGGGTGGCGCTCGTGGCGAGCCTCGGGCTGCCGTCGCCAGGTCACGCCGCGGCGCCGACGCCCGAGTTTCAGAAGCGCGTCCGGGCCGCAACGTTCGAAGTGGTGATGCCCAAGGCCACCGAAGACGGGCTGACCTACGAGACACCACTACCGCTGGACCTCATCCCCTATTCGGAACGCATCGACCGCTATTGGTCGATCGGCACGGCCGTGGCAATCGGACCCAACACATTCGTCTCGGCGGGTCACGTGATCGCGGCCGGGGCAGGCCGAACCATCGGGCCACCTGCCCTGCGCGACAGCGATGGCAACGTGTATGCCATCGATCGCGTCCTGCAGTACTCGCTGCCGGAAGACTACGTGGTCTTTTCCCTCGACAAACCACCTGCGACGCTGCAGCCACTCGCTACCAGCACGACATTTGACGTCGACGATGTCGTGTTCGCCGTCGGTAATGCGCTGGGCGAGGGCGTCGTCATTCGTGATGGACTGCTCACGTCGCTCACTCCGGAGGACCGCAACGGCCGCTGGAAGTGGTTGCGCTTTTCGGCGGCGACGTCGCCGGGAAACAGCGGCGGTCCGCTGCTCGACAGCGAGGGCCGGGTCCTCGGCATCGTCGTCGCCAAGTCCCCGAACGAAAACCTGAACTACGCGCTGCCGATTGAGCGCGTGCTGCAGGGCTCGACGAAGGAAGCGACGTTCGAAGTTTACGAACCTTTCCGGCTACCGATGCTGCGCGACTCCGCGCTGCTCGACTACCAGGCGCACTTCCCGTTGCCGGCCTCCTATGCCGGATTTTCGCAGCAGGTTGTCGGCCAGATGAGCGAATTCTTCAAGGCCGCCGAGTCGAAGCTCCTGGCCGAACAGGCGGCGCGGCTGTTTCCGAAGGGTGACACGGCCGAGTTCTTCGCGGCCTCGCATCGTCGCTACGATCCGACACTCGTCGCACAGCAGGATGACAAGAGCTGGGGCCTACTCGACACGAATAGTGACTTCGAGGCCAAACTGTCGTCCCACGGTCGCGTCTGGAATACGCTCGATCCGCGAGTCACGCTGTTCCGCATCGTATACCCGGAGGGACAACCGGACACGCGCCGGTATGAAGACTCGAAGGAATTCATGGACCTGCTGCTCAAGGGCCTGCGGTTGCAACGGCTGGTCGGCACGCAACCTGTCCGCATCACTTCACTCGGCCCGGCGGCTAAGTCGGCGCAGTTCAAGGACGCCCACCAACGGGTGTGGCAGGTCCGCAGCTGGCCGCTGGGCTTCATCGACTCCAGCGTCATCGTGTATGCGTTACCGACGCCGGATGGCTATGTCGGCATGGCGATGCAGTCACCGCCCGCGCAGGCCAGCAGCATCGAGCAACAGCTGCGCCACCTGGCCGATTTCTACTTCGTGTCCCTGACCGGCACCTTGCCCCAGTGGCGCACCTACCTGGCGCGACGCGATCTGCGAGCCGGCGTTTTCGCCGAAGTCCAGGTCACCAACGACCCCGAGCAAGGATTCCGGTTACGCTCGCCACGACTGGCCCTTGATGTTGCGCGCGATGTCATGGCATTCGATGATCGCAGCCGACTGAACGTCCTGATGTCCTACGTGCCGCGCGGCGGCAAGATCAGCTGGGAACCCGTCGGCACGCTGCTGGAACGATCCCCGGACAATTCGGACATGTTGCGCTTGAGCCGACAGTCGAAGCCCGCGGACGGGGTCTCGCGCGACATCCAGAAGCGCTGGGACCAGATGACGACACGGACTGGCGATTTCAGCGGACAGGGCCGGCGCGACGAAAGTGACAATCAATACTGGTTCCGCACGGTTGCCGCGCCGTCGGATGCAGCGGCCGCCGCTAACGTGCTCTACGAGGTCGAGTACTCGACGTTTGACCCGACGTCGCCCCGTGAACTGGAGGCGCGTCGTGATCGGCTGTTGCCGGTCATATCGGTGAAGGAACCGTGATGAAGCAATCGGCATGCGACGTTGTCAGCCGTGCGAAGCAATGGCGTCGGTTAGCGGCGGCCACTGCCGCGTCGGTGCTGTGGGTTGCGCTGCCGGTGGGCGCCGACCCGCAGCAGGCCGCGCCAATCCCGAAGGTCGAACCCGCCCCGGACCTGACGACGCTTGCGCAGTTCGATGCGATGCTTGAGCAGCGCAATGGCACGGCATGGCTGGTTCGCGAAAGCGCCGGCAGCCCGGAGTTAAGAATTTTCGGGAAGCCGATGTCGGACTACGCCGAATTGTACGTGTTCACCCCCGAGGCGGATGCAGCGATGAAGGCACTGCGTGCCAAGGCGGGCGGACAGGCAGCAAGCGGGGATCAGGCAGGCCTCGCGGACACGCTGCGACAGGCCCAGGCAAGTCGGGCGCTCGAGACTTATCGGATGGGCATCCTGTATGCGTTCTCCCAATTGTCCATAGCAATCGACGCTCACGAATCCGCGCTCGAGACCTTTCTGCGCAAGTCGCCTGCAGCCGAGCAGCAGCAGACCCGGACCCGACTCGAGCCGATGCTCGAGGCAACCCGCCGACGTCTCACGGAGTTGCTGGTGGCGCCGACGCTGGAGGAGGCGAAGCGCGGCATCGAGCTTGAACCGGACAGCTTGTTGCCGGGGGTCTACAACGACGAACGCATGCGGCTGGCGCCATTCGTCGCGGCGTGGGATAGGGAGCATGGCATCGCGCCGCTGAGCCGGGTCCGGTCGACGCCCTGCATTCCGCCTCATCCGGAGCCGTCCACGACGACCAGTCCAGGCCTGGAGAAGTCGTCGGTGACCCAACCGGCCTACCCCGTGGACGCACGCCGCCTGGGCTTCGCCGGCACCATCCAGGTTCGCGCCGACGTATCCGAGACGGGCTGCGCGCAGCGCGTGGAAATTGCTCGTTCCGCGGGTTTCCAGTCGCTTGACGCCGCGGCGCTGGCCTGGGCCGAGGGCTTGCGGTTCCACCCTGCGCAGGTCGATGGCAGACCACAAGCCGGTTCGTTCACCTTCGCGGTGACGTTCAAGCTGTCCGACTGACGGAACATGCTGCGGACTCGGCGAGGCCCCGAGACCCGGTCTTCCCGCACGAAAAAAGAAGGCCCCGCAACGCGGGGCCTTCTTCATTCAACTTTCAAAGGCCTAGGAGCCCTCACCCCAAACCTCTCCCGCCACGGGCGGGAGAGGGGGGGGAAGAGTTACATGCCCATGTCGCCCATGCCGCTCATGTCCGGCATGCCGCCATGCTTGTGGTCGTCATCCTTCGGAGCCTCGGCGACCATCACTTCCGTCGTCAGCAGCAGGCCCGCCACCGAGGCGGCGTTCTGCAGCGCGAGACGGGTGACCTTCGTCGGGTCCAGGATGCCCATGTCGAGCATGTCGCCGTAGGTGCCCGTCGCGGCGTTGTAGCCGTACGTGCCCTTGCCTTCCTTGACCTTCGCCAGGACGACGGCGGCGTCTTCACCGGCGTTGGCCACGATCTGGCGCAGCGGTTCTTCGATCGAACGCGAGAGGATCTTGATGCCGATCGCCTGGTCTTCGTTGACGGCGGTCAGGTTCGCCAGCGCCTTCTGCGCGCGGATCAGCGCAACGCCGCCGCCCGGGACCACGCCTTCTTCAACGGCCGCACGCGTGGCGTGCAGCGCGTCTTCGACGCGGGCCTTCTTTTCCTTCATCTCGATCTCGGTCGCAGCGCCGACCTTGATCACGGCAACGCCGCCCGAGAGCTTGGCCATGCGCTCCTGCAGCTTTTCCTTGTCGTAGTCAGAGGTCGCTTCTTCGATCTGCTGCTTGATCTGGGCGATGCGGCCCTTGATGTCGGCCGCCTTGCCATGACCGTCGATGATCGTGGTGTTTTCCTTCTCCACGACGATCTTCTTGGCCTGGCCCAGGTTGGCCAGCGTGGCCTTCTCGAGCGTCAGGCCGACTTCCTCGGCGATCACTTCACCGCCGGTCAGGACAGCGATGTCCTGCAGCATGGCCTTGCGACGGTCGCCGAAGCCCGGGGCCTTGACGGCCGCGACCTTGACGATGCCGCGGATCGTGTTGACGACCAGCGTCGCCAGCGCTTCGCCTTCGACGTCTTCGGCGACGACGAGCAGCGGACGGCCGGACTTCGCGATGCCTTCGAGCAGCGGCAGCATCTCGCGAACGTTCGACACCTTCTTGTCATAAAGAAGTATGTACGGGTTCTCGAGTTCGGCCGACTGGCTGGTCTGGTTGTTGATGAAATACGGCGAGAGGTAGCCGCGGTCGAACTGCATGCCCTCGACGACGTCGAGTTCGTTCTGCAGGCCCGAGCC
>JAPLSF010000116.1 GCA_026398785.1 Pseudomonadota bacterium
GGCGCCAGCCAAACACGCGCAGCAGCCAGGCCACGAACCCCATGGCCGCGTACAGGACTCCGAGCAACGCGGACTGGAGCAGGTTTTTCACAAGAAAAAATGGTGCCGACTCGCGGATTCGAACCGCGGACCTACTGATTACGAATCAGTTGCTCTACCAACTGAGCTAAGTCGGCTCTGCGCAGACCCCTCCGGCTCGGAGGGGCGCGCATTATAAGGATTCGACCCCGCGGGTGGAAGCCGGACTCAGCTGAGCTGTGGGCGGACCCGGATCACGACCTCGACCCCGTCGATCTCGGTGCCGGGCGGCAGCGCGGGCATTCGCTCCAGCGTCAGTTCGTCGGGGCGGATATCGCGCATCTCGCCGGTCTCGACGTTCTGAAAGTGATGGTGCGGCGTCATCGTCGAGTCGTAGACGCAGCGCTCCGGATCGAGGTGAATCTGTCGCACCAACCCGTGATCCACGAACAACTTGAGCGTGTTGTAAACCGTGGCCTTGGACACCCGGCTGGGCGACTGCCGCAGGGTCGTGAGCAACTGCTCCGCGGTGAGGTGCACGGGGGCCGTGAGGAGCACCTCGGCGACCTTGACGCGTTGCTGGGTGGGGCGGATGCCGTTTCGTTCGAGAAGACTGCTGACTTCGTTCACGGGAGTGGTCCGGAAGGTCAGAAAAAGTGGACTGATTATAAGGGCCGGGACCGGCCGGGCCTGAATCCGCACAAACCCCTGCGTTTTGCGGCAAGACCGCATTTCGGCGCGCTCTTAGCCTGTGTCCTCGCCGGGCGGCGGCGGGCCGCCGGGCCCACCGCCGCCCGGAAAGGTCGCCATGGCAGGCAAACGCCCTCACCGCCCCAGTCATCTGGGGCACGGTTTCACAATCTTCGAACTCGTCACCTGCATGGGCGTGCTGGCCGTCCTGGCCGGCTGGGGCCTGCCGGCCTTCGGCACACTGGCCCGCGATGCCGCCCGTACCAGCGAGGTCAATCAGTTCGCCCAGGCGATCTATCTGGCCCGCAGCGAGGCCATCAAGCGCAACGGCGTGGTGAGCCTGTGCCCCAGCGCCGACGGCTCCAGTTGCCAGCCAGGTCCTCAATGGCAAGGGGGCTGGATCGTTTTCGTCAATCTCGATCGCGACTCGCCGGCCAACCGCGACACGGGCGAGCCGTTACTCCGTGTCTACCCGCAGTGGGACGCAGGTCTCATCCTGTCCAACCGCAGCACCCTATCCTTCCGGTCATTCGGGCAGATGGGCGTCACTGCGACGGTCACGTTCTGCGACGACCGGGGGCCAGGTGCCGCGCGCGCCGTGATCATCAGCCAGACCGGTCGCCCGCGAGTTTCGCAGCGTAGCGCGTCAGGAGGCCAGTTGAGCTGTGTTTAGTCAAATCGATGCCCGTCCGTCCTCGCAGCAAGGCCGTTCGTCGGCTCGCACGTGCTCGATGCGAGCGAGGACCTAATCTCAGCATCGTCATGAAAGCAAAAAGCGCCGGTTTCACTCTGCTCGAACTCATGTTCACGCTCACCGTGGCGGGAGTGATCATTGGTCTTGCGGTCCCCAACCTCACGGCGCTGGTCCGCAGCAGCCGGATGTCCGGGGCGGCCAACGATTTCATTACCGACTTCAACCTGGCCCGCTCCGAAGCCGTTAAGCGTCGTGTGCCGGTGACGCTCTGCAAGTCGCAGAACGGGACGAGTTGCGACACGGATGCAACCGCAGCTTTCCGCACCTGGATGATCTTCGTCGACGACGCCGACCCGGCGGTTGCTGCTGGCACGGACGGCAACGGTATCGTGGACACCGGCGAGCCGATTCTCCGTCAGCGCACGATCGCCGACACGCTCACCGTGAGATCCAACACCGGTGCCCGCCGGGCCACTTTTCTTGCGACGGGTTTCCCGGACGCAGCAGCCGCAGGCAACGTCACAAGCCTCCTCCTTTGCGACGTACGCGGCAATGCCACCAGCGTAGGCGGCGATTCGGCGGCGCGGGCGATCAACGTTGCGCCCACCGGTCGCCCGCAAGTGACTCGCGACAAGACCAAGATTGCGTCGCTGATTACAGCGCTGGGAGTAAGCTGCCCATGAGCAAACGCGCAAGCTGGCATTCCGGACTCAAACGCCACTGCAGCCGGGGATTCACGCTCGTCGAGGCCATGGTCGCCCTGATCGTGCTGTCGATCGGGTTGCTCGGCATTGCCGCGCTGTACGTCGAGACGCTGCGTGCGGGACGCACGTCGCTGTACCGCACCGAGGCCGTCAACCTCGCCACGGATCTGGCCGACAAGATGCGCTCCAACCGCGCTCCCGCCAATGCTTATGCGTGCGGCAACCCCTGCAATGCGGCCAGCGGTGGCAATGCAATCGCCATCACCGATCTCACGGGCTGGGTTGCGGCGATTGGCGCGCAGTTGCCGGGCGGCACCGGCGCCGTGACCTATACGGCTGCAACCGCAACGACGCCAAACGTGTACGTCATCCAGGTGGGCTGGGCCGAGGTTGGGCAGACCGATGCGATCAACTACCAGATTCGAGTCGAGCTCTGAGGTGATAGCGGTGGACATGCACCCACAGACATTGCAGCGGCAGCAGGGCGTCAGCCTGATCGAACTGATGGTCGCCCTCTTGATCAGCCTCTTCCTGCTGCTCGGCGCGGTGACGGTGTACAACAAGAGCCAAAGCACCTATCGGGCCTCGGAAAGCGTCGCTCGCCTGCAGGAAACCGCCAGGCTGGCGATGGACGTGCTCGAGACGGATATCCGCATGGCGAACTTCTGGGGCATGAACAACCGCGCCGAATACATCATCAATCGCGCCGGCCCGGGCCAGAGCCCGCCGGCCGAATTCACCACCCAGCAGAAGAGCAATGTGTCGCTGTGCGGCGCCGCCAGTGGCAACTGGGTGATCAACCTCGACGAGTACGTCGGCGGCTTCAACAACGCGTACGGCTTGACCTGTGCCGCCTCGAACTACCGGGCCGGCTCCGACGTGGTGTTCATTCGCAGGGCGAGCGAGACGACGCCTGCCGCCCTGGACGTAAATCGTGTCTACCTGCAGACGAGCCGGATCCAGGGCACGCTGTTCGTGCCGACCGCGGGCTGCACCACGCCCACCGATCCCGCCTGCATCCCCGCCGCGTACGCGCCACCCGCCTCCCAGTCCCGGGCGCTCGAGACGCATGCCTATTACGTCTCCTCACAGTCGACGCAGCGGACCGACGTGCCCTCCCTGCGCCGCAAGCGCCTGGCAAACGTCAGCTCCGCAACCGCCACCGACGCAGTCATCGACGAAGAAATCGTGTCCGGCGTCGAAGACATGCAGATTCGCCTTGGCATCGACACCAATGGCGACACGAGCGCCGACCAGTACGTCAATCCAGGCGCTGTTCCCGCCAATGCCAACGTGGTTTCCGTCACCGTCTGGTTGCGCGTTCGCGCCGAGGACACGGACGTGAGCTACAGCGACCAGACAGCCTACCAGTACGCCGACATGGCCTCGGCGTTCACGCCGAACGACCGGTATCGCCGCATCCTCGTCACCAAGACAATTCACATCAGGAACACACGCGCATGATTCGCCACGCACGACCGACCGCGGGTCTGCAGGCTGCGCCAGGCCAGCGCGGCGCAGCACTCGTCGTAGGACTCATCCTGCTGCTGGTGCTGACGCTGCTGGCTGTTTCCGGAATGACGACCGCCTCGCTGGAACTGCTGATGGCGGGCAACGAGCAGTACCAGGAACGCGCGTTCCAGGCTGCCGATGCCGGTCTCGAGCAGGCGCTAGCCGCGGGCATCTACAACACGAACGCGCCGATCGGCACCTACGACAACGTGGCCGCGATCAATCCGGTGGCGGACCGGGGGACGGGACGGCCGATCGCCAATTGCGCCGAAGTCGCCAGCCCGACGGACGCGCAGCAGTGCGAATACTTCATGCGTTTCGACCTGCAGTCCGGCCAGACGCCCGTGCCGAGCGGCGGCTACAGCATCGGCACGGGATTCGAGGCCTACCATTTCGTCGTTGACAGCTACGGCACGTCGGATCGCGGCGCGCAGTCCGAGCATCGGCAGAGTTTTTACATCGTCGGGCCGAGCGGCGGCTAAGTCCCGCGCCTGCACCGGAGAGGAAATATCGACATGTTGAAGAAAGCCCTGATTGTTGCAGTCGCCCTTTGCGGCTCGGCTCCCGCAGCCTGGAGCCAGGCTGCACTCGTCTCCTACGAGACCGGTATCGAAGCGAGCACGGATTACGTCAGCGTGCCCAGCGCCGCTTACGGCGCATGGAGCGTTACGCCCTGTGCGGGCTGCGCGACGGTCGTCCTGCGACTCGACGCCAAGAGCGAGTACTTC
>JAPLSF010000337.1 GCA_026398785.1 Pseudomonadota bacterium
CAGCGTGTGTCCGAGCAGTTCATCGTCGAACGCATCCGTGATGCGGACGACCGCCAGTACGTGCCGTTGCGCGCGCAAGTCGGCAACGTGCACCGCAGCGTGATCGCGGTGGCCTCGATGATGGAAGCCAACATCGAGAACCCACTGCCGCTCGAGCAGATCGCGCGGCAATCGGGGTTGTCGCGGCGGCAGATCGAGCGATTGTTCCAGCGGCACGTGAATTGTGTGCCGAAGCGCTATTACCTGGAACTGCGCCTGAAGCGGGCGCGGGAACTGCTGGTGCAGACGTCGATGCCCATCATGGCCATCAGCACGGCGTGCGGGTTCAAGTCGCCGCCGCACTTCTCGAAGTGCTATCGCGGTCACTTCGGGCGGCCCCCGACTGCCGAGCGTCAGCCTAGACGTGGCGCAGGGTCGATCGATCCCCCACGGCCGCGGTAGTGGCACCACGCGGTCCGCGAATCACTTCGCGGCGAGGAAAGGATTGATCACGGACGCGACGGCTTGCGGGTCCTCCCAGTAGGCGTTGTGGCCGAGGCCTTCGAACAGCCTGACCTCGGCCTGGGGCAAGGCCGCGCGCAACGAGCAGCGGTCCCGCGCGCCGAACAGATTGTCCTTGCCACCCCAGATCAGCAGCGTAGGCGCACGAATCCGTTGCAGGTCGGCCTGCAGGTCGCGCAGGTTCAGGCCCTGGTCCAGGATCGCGAGCCAGACGCGGACCGGGATGGCCGCAGCGTCACGGCGTTGCCGGCGCAGGAACTCCGCATCCACTGGCGCCGTGGACGTGTACCAAGCGATCATGAACTGCGATTCCGGGTCGAGCGGATCGCGCAACGCCAGGATTGCATTGCGGAAATCGAAGGCCGCCTCGCCTGCAGGTTCGGACTCGCACGCGGGCAACGGACCGCCGGTTGAGGACTGCAACACAAGTCGACGGGTGCGCTCGGGCCAGTTCTCGGCGAAGGCCTGGGCAATGAGGCTGCCGAGCGAGGTGCCAACTACGTCGGCGCGTTCGACGTGCAGGACGTCGAGCAGCAGCCGCAGGTCGTAGGCGAACGTGGTGCGGTCGTAGCAGCATTCCGGCTTGCTCGATTGACCGTGACCACGCAGGTCGGGGATCAGGTAACGGCGCGACTGATCAAGGTGAGGCAGCAGCGGCACCCAACCACGGGCATTGCTGGTGTAGCCGTGTATCAGCAGGACGACGGGCGCATCGCGCGGGCCGACGTCGACATAAGTCAGCGAAATGCCGTCTGGCAGCGCGACCTGCTGGCGCGAGGCATCGAACGTGTCGAGGTCCATCATAAGCGGTGGGGCGGCCACGGCGCATGCCGACCACGCGGCGAGCCATCCCACGACGAGGATCGGAACCACGCTGTAGCGTCGCAATTTGCCGGAGACGGATTCGTGCCTGCCGTTCTCGACCACTACGCCACCTCCACAGACATTTCGTGCCGCGGTAACCCGGTAACTACACCCGCTGAGTGCCTTCGAGTTTCGACAGCGACCGATCGAAGGTGCCGAGCGGCAAGTGTCCCGCTTTCCGGGCAATCTCGAGGACCAGGCAATCCGAGAACCCGAGCGCCGGACGCGCACGGAACCGAGCAAGCGCGGGTTTGACCACGTCCGCCTCCTGAATGGACAGCTGCGCGTGGTTGAGTAACATCTCGATTGCGGCGAAAAGTTGTGCCGCGGATCGTTCGTGCACCGCATCCAGCACCCAGATCGTCTCCGCGAGCACCAGGTGCGAGATCCAGGCCCCACCCGCGACGAACGCCTCGGCCGCGTCAACCTGCTTCAGATCGTCCCGAACGATTAACCGCACCAGCAGGTTGGTATCAACTGCGCGCATGTTTCCGTCGAATGTAGGTGCGAACCCCCGTCTTGACATCGGTGGGCTTGTCCTTTGCCCGCTTGGTCGCGCCGAACACCGCGGCGTGAATGTCCGCGGACGTGCATTTCCCGTCGCGCCGCACGATGAACGCGCCATCACGCCATTCCCAGACCAGTACCGAACCGGGTCCGACACCGAGCTGCCGCCGCACCTCGGCGGGCACCGATATCTGTCCCTGCGTCGTCAGCTTCGACTGGATGCCGCTCATCGTACTACAGTACCCCAGTAAGGCCCGGGGGACAAGCCTGTGCGCCAGACGTTCGTGCTCAGGCCCGCATGCGTAAGCCCTGCGGGTCGACCAGCGCCCCGGCACTGCGAACCGCAGCCCGCCGCTCACCCATCAATTCGACGGCGAATCCGCTCGTCTCGCCCGCGACCGCGTTATCGACGTAGCCAAGCGCAATCGACTTGCCCACCGTGTGGCCATAGCCACCCGAGGTCACCCAGCCCACGACTTTGTCGCCGTGCCAGATCGGCTCGTCGCCGATCGCATCCGCATCCTTCGCATCGACGGCCAGTGTGACGAGCTTGCGCACGCCACCACTCGCCTTCTCGGCAGCCGCCGCCGCCTTGCCGATGAAGTCCGGCTTGTCGAGATGCACGAACCGGCCCAGGCCCGCCTCGTACGGCCCGTAGATCGGTCGGAACTCACGTGCCCAGTTGCCGAAGCTCTTCTCCAGCCGCAGCGAGTTGAGGGCCCGGCCGCCGAAGTTCTTCAGTCCATGCGCCTTGCCCGCCTCGTGCAGCAGGTCGTACAGCGTGCGCAGGTACTCCGCCGTCACCCACATCTCGTAACCCAGCTCGCCCGTGAACGACACGCGGCCGACCAGTGCCGGGACCATGCCGACGTCGATCTGCGCGAACGACATGAACGGGAACGCAGCGGTCGACAGGTCGTGATCGACGAGTTTCTGCAGCACCGCGCGCGACGCCGGGCCGGCCACCGACAGACCGAGGTATTCCATCGCGCAAGGGCGCACGTTCACTCCGGTCGGCGGCAGGTGGCTCTCGAACCAGCGCAGGTAGAACACTTCGGCCGCGTAGGTGCCGACGACGAAGAAGCGTTCGTCCGCGACGCGGCACAACGTAAAGTCGCCGATCAACCGGCCACGGTCGTTCAGCATGGGTGACAGCGCGATGCGGCCCACGCCCGGCACCTTGCACGCCATGATTCTCGCCAGCCAATCCGCGGCACCCGGGCCCGTGATCTCGAATTTGCCGTAGTTGGAGATCTCGATCAGGCCGCAGGATTCGCGCACCGCGCGGCATTC
>JAPLSF010000017.1 GCA_026398785.1 Pseudomonadota bacterium
GCCCAAGCTTGCCGCCGTCAGTGCAACTCCGCCAGATAGGACGTTCCGCCCAGCGCGTTCATCTGCCGTTGGATCCAGGCCTGTCGTCTCTGGACGTAGCTCGACGGCGCGTTGACCTTGAATCGCCTGGGGGCGGGCAGCACGGCCGCTAGCAGCGCGGCCTCGGACTGGCTCAGTCGCGCCGCATCCTTGTGGAAGTAACGGCGGCTGGCGGCTTGCACGCCGTACGTGCCGCGCCCGAACTCGGCGATATTCAGGTAGACCTCTAGGATGCGCTGTTTGCTCCAGCAGGTCTCGATCAGCACGGTGATACCGGCCTCGAGGCCCTTGCGGAACCAGCTCTGCCCGCGCCACAGGAAGATGTTCTTGGCGACCTGTTGCGAGATCGTGCTGGCACCGCGCGCGCGGCGGCCGCGTTCCCGGTCTGCGAGTGCCTTGTCGATCTGCTTGAAGTCGAAGCCGCGATGGCGCAGGAACTGCTGGTCCTCGGACGCGATTACGGCGATGGCGGCGTGCTTCGAGATGCGGTCCCAGGCGACCCACTCATGGCTGAACTCGTAACCCTTCTCGCTCGAGAACAGCGCGCCCACGCGGTCCGTGAGCATGAACGTGGTGAAGGGCGGATCGATCCAGCGGAACGCGACGACCGTCGCGATCGTCAACCCCGCCCAGGCGAGCCCTGCGAGCAGCAGGCCGCGCAGGATCCGGCCCGCCCGCCCGCGCCGACGTTTCGCCATGCGGTGTCGCCCCGAAAGAGGGTGCGGATTGCTGCGTGGATTACTTGGCCGCTGCGACGCGCTTCGCGCTGACGACCTTGATCGGTTCGACCGGCACGTCGCCGTGGCCGCCGCGATTACCGGTCTTGACCTTGGCCATTGCGTCGATCACCGCCATGCCGTCGGAAACGCAGCCGAACACTGCATACCCCGCACCGCCACGGCCCGGGTCGAGGCTGGAATTGTCGACCAGGTTGATGAAGAACTGCGAGGTGGCGCTGTGCGGATCGTTGGTGCGCGCCATCGATAGCGTGCCGCGCCGGTTCTTGACGCCATTGCTGGCTTCGTTCTTGATCGGGGCGCGTGTGGTCTTCTGCTTCATGTCCTCGGTCATGCCGCCGCCCTGCACCACGAACCCCGGGATCACGCGATGGAAGACGGTGCCGTCGAAATGGCCGGCGTCGACGTAGTCGAGGAAGTTCTGCACCGTGACTGGCGCGTCCTTCTCGAAGAGTTCGATCGTGAAGGCGCCGAGCGAAGTTTCGAATCGGATCATGGCTGCGTGACCTGCCTGCGAGAAGTGGGACGAAAGAGGGTGCGCATAGTGAACGGGCGCGCGCGCGATGTCACGTGCCGGGGAGGGCCGGCCAGCGGCCTTCGGTGCAGCGGTCCAGACCGGCCAGATCCTGGTGGGTCCTGACGTCGGCGAACCCCGCCGCACTCAATAGTTCGCGTACGGCAAGGCCCTGGCGGTCGCCGTGCTCGACGACCAGCCAACCCCCTGGCGACAGGTGACTGCCGGCCGCACCGGCGATCACCCGCAACGCCTCGAGCCCGTCCTTTCCCGCGAACAACGCGCCGTGCGGTTCGAAGCGGCGCACGGCAGGTTCGACGCGATCGTCGGTTGCGGCGATGTACGGCGGATTGCTGGCGATCAGGTCGAACCGTTCCTCCGCGACCGGATCGAACCAGCTGCCCGTCCTGAACAGGACGTTGGCGAGGCCGAGCCGCTGCGCGTTGCGCCGCGCCACGGCGATGGCCGCTGCGGAGGTGTCCGTGCCAACGACAGCGGTGTGCGGCAGCTCCCGGGCAAGAGCAAGTGCAATCGCGCCGCCGCCCGCAGCGAGGTCGAGCACCCGTGCCTGCTGGTCGCGCGGGAGATGGGTCAAGGCGAGCTCGACGACGAGTTCGGTCTCGGGCCGCGGAATGAGCACGTCCGGTGTGACCTCGAGCGGCAGCGACCAGAATTCCTTCTCGCCGAGCACGTAGGCCACTGGCTCGCCGTGCGCGCGCCGCGTGACATAGGCCTCGTAACGGTCCGTGGCTTCGCAGTCGAGGATGCGCACTTCGGGATGGGCCATGATCCAGGCGCGTGACTTGCCGATTGCGGCGGCGAGCAGGATCTCGGCTTCATGACGTGGCTGGTCCGTCACGCGCTGCAGGCGCGCAATGCCTTCGTCGATCAGTCTTGAGACTTCGGTTGCCAAGTCCGGATTACTCGAGGCTGGCGAGCTGCTCCGCCTGCCATTCCTGTTGCAGCGGACCGATCACGTCGGCGAGCGCCCCTTCCATGACAGAGGGCAGCTGGTACAGCGTCAGGTTGATGCGGTGATCTGTCACGCGGCCCTGCGGATAGTTGTAGGTGCGGATCCGCTCGGAGCGGTCGCCCGTGCCCACCTGCAGCTTGCGCTCCTGCGCCTGTTGCGCCGTCTGCTTCTGCCGTTGTGCTTCGAGCAGGCGCGCGCGCAGCAGCGACATTGCGCGCGAGCGATTCTTGTGCTGGGAGCGTTCGTCCTGGCACTCCACCACGACCCCCGTCGGGATGTGAGTGATGCGGATGGCCGAATCGGTCTTGTTGACGTGCTGGCCGCCGGCACCCGAGGCGCGGAATGTGTCGACGCGCAGCTCGGCAGGATTGATCGGCAGGTCCTCGATCTCGTCGAGTTCCGGCAGGATCGCGACCGTGCACGCGGAGGTGTGAATGCGGCCCTGTGCTTCCGTCGCCGGCACGCGTTGCACGCGATGCGCCCCCGACTCGAACTTGAGCTTCGAGTACGCGCCGCGGCCCACCACGCGGCTGATGATTTCCTTGTAGCCGCCGTGCTCGCCCGTGCTTTCGCTCAGCACTTCGACCTTCCAGCCCTGCCGCTCGGCATAGCGCGAGTACATGCGGAACAGGTCACCGGCGAAAATAGCGGCTTCGTCACCGCCCGTACCCGCGCGGATCTCCAGGAAGATATTGGAGTCGTCGCGCGGATCCTTCGGGACCAGCAGGTGCGTGAGTTCGAGGCCTTCCGCGTCGATGCGGCTGCGCAGTTCGCGCACTTCGTCGGCGGCCAGCTCGCGCATCTCGGCGTCGGCGCCGGCGGCCATTTCTTCCGCGGCACGCAGTTCACCTTCGAGCCGGGAGAATTCCTTGAACCGCTGCGCGACGGACTCGAGCCGCGAATATTCCATCGAGAGATCGCGGAACTGGCCCTGCTTCGCAATCACGTCTGGGTCGGCGAGCAGTGCGCCCACTTCCTCGAAGCGCTCGACCGTCCTTTCGAGACGGCGTCGGATCGACTCTTTCATCAATCGTGAGGCTGATCGAGCCGGTAGATGTCGGCGATCGTCTCGATGATCTCGCCATCGCCGGTCTCCGCCGCGTCGCGCAGCCGCTGGCTGGGCGCGTGGATGAGCCGGTTCGTGAGCGTGTTGGCGAGGAAGCTCAGGACTTCGTCCTGGCTCTTGCCATGGGCCAGCATCAGCCGCGCCTGTTCGAGCGTGCGCTGGCGTGTGCGGTCCGCGTCGTCACGCAGGCGGCGGATGAGCGGCGCGGCGTCGCGCGTGCGCAGCAGGTGCGCGAAGCGTTCGACCTCGGCGTCGATCAGTGCGCCGGCTTCCCGGGCGGCCTGGCGCCGGCCTTCGAGGTTTTCATTGACGACCGACTGCAGGTCGTCGACCGTGAACAGGTAGACGTCTTCGAGTTCGGCCACGTCGGCGTCGATGTCGCGCGGTACCGCGATGTCGACCATGAACATCGGACGGCGCTTGCGGGCGCGCAGCGCCTGCTCAGTCATTTGCCGCGTGATGATCGAGTGGGGGGCCGCCGTGGAAGCGATGACGATGTCGGCTTCCTTCAGGTGACTTGATATCTCGTCGAGGCCGATCGCGAAGCCGTGGAACTCGGCGGCCAGTTCGCGTGCGCGGTCGACGCTGCGGTTCGCGATGATCATCCGGCGCAGGCCGTCGGCATAGAGGTGCCGTGCTGCGAGCGCGACGGTCTCGCCTGCGCCCACCAGCAGCGCGGTACGGTTGTCGAAACTCGCAAACACGGTGCGCGCCATCGCCACGGCGGCCGAGGCTACGGAAACGGCATTCGCGCCGATCTTGGTTTCAGTGCGCACGCGCTTCGCGACCGAGAACGCCGACTGGAACAGACGGTGCAACACCGGGCCGGTGGTGCCTGCTTCCTGCGCGAGCCGGTAGGCATCCTTGAGCTGGCCAAGGATCTGCGACTCGCCGAGCACCATTGAGTCGAGGCCCGACGCGACCGAGAACGCGTGGCTGACCGCCTTGTCCTCATCGTGGTGGTAAAGGCTATGGTGCAGCGGGACGCCGATGCCATGGTACCGCTGCAGCCAGTCCCCGAGTTCGGCCTGGCCGAGGTTTTCGGTGACGCAATAAAGCTCGGTACGGTTGCACGTCGAGACGATGACGGTCTCGTGGACGTGCGGCAGGTTTCGCAGTTGTTGCAATGCTTCCGGGATGCGAGCCGGCTCGAAGACCACGCGCTCACGAACTTCGACGGGAGCGGTGCGGTGGTTGATGCCGACGACGACGAGAGACATCCGGGACCTGGTCTGGAAAGTCGCGAAATTCTGGGTGAACGGACCCCGCAACACAAGCTGCGGTGAGCTTCGGCTATAGTGGAGAGGCCATGCCAATCCGCATTATCCGTGTCGTCCGTAGCGCCCTTGGCGCGATCTTCCTTGGTTTACTAGTGGCTTGCGCCGCGACGAACCCCGTCGGCCCCGGTGCCACGGGCGACGCGGTGCTGCCCGCGGCTCGCCTGGCGGAAGCTGAAGCCGCGTTCGACCGGGGCGACTATCCCGACGGCGCGCGGCTGTACCGCGAGGCCGCCCAGCGCTCCGACGACGAGCTGATCGCCGAGCAGGCCACGCGCGCGGCGTTCGATCACACCCAGCTGCGGGAGGCTGCGTTGGCCGCCGGCCGCTGGCTGGAGATCAACCCGACCAGCGAGAACGCCCATCGCTACGCAGGCATTGCCGCGCTCAAGCTGCATCGGCTCGATGACGCGGAAGCCCAGTTCGGCTACCTGCTCGACACTGTTTACGTGAGCCCGGCCGCAGGGTTCCTGGCGTTGCTGCCCGTGATCGGCGATGAAGGCGTCTCGACCGACGTGATGGAACTCTTCCGGCGCCTCTCGGCCCGGCACCCCAACGTCGGTGAAGGTTATTACGCGTACGGCAGTGCGGCCCTGCGGGCCGACAGTTTTGCGGTGGCCGAGAAAGCGGCGGAGACGGCCGTCGCCAAGGCGCCGTTCTGGAAACCCGCGAAGATGCTGCTCGCGCGCACGCGGATCGCCAACGGCAAGGACGAGGAAGGTCTCGCCATGGCGCGCGATCTGGTCACCGAGCCCGATTCCGACATCAGCACCCACCTCGAGTACGCGCTGCTGCTGTCGGCGACGGGCCGCGACCAGGAGGCGAGGGCCATGCTCACGCCTTACACCACCGGCAAGACCGTGGTGCCTGGAGCGATCCGCGCTCTGGGCGCGATGGAACTCGATGCCGACAACCTCGACGCGGCGACGGCGCAGTTCGAGAACCTGCTGGCGACGGGCGCGCAGTCGTACGAAGCATTGTATTTCCTCGGGGTGATTGCCGAGCGGCGCAAGGATACCGACCGTGCCCTGCGCTATTACTCGCGCGTTACCGGCGGCGACTACCATCTCGCGGCGCAGCAGCGGGTGGCGCGCATCAAGGCCGAACAGTCGGGCACCGACGCCGGCGTCACGCACCTCGACGAACTCGCCCGCACGCAGCCGCAGCTGGCGCCCGACGTCTTTTCGGCGAAGGCAGGCCTGCTGGAGTATCGCGGCGATACGCGCCGCGCTGGGCAGGTCTACGAGGAAGGCCTGTCGCGGTATCCGGACGCGCTCGAGCTGCGGCTGAACCGGGCGTTTTTCCTCGAGCGCACGGGCAAGGAAGACGCGGCCATCCGCGACCTGCGCGCGTTGCTTGCCGAACGTCCCGGCGATGCGCACGTGCAGAACGCGCTCGGCTACACGCTGGCCGACCACGGCAAGAGCCTGCCCGAGGCGCGCGGGCTACTCACGGCTGCACTGGCCCAGTCGCCCGACAACGCAGCGACGCTCGATAGCATGGGTTGGCTGCTGTACAAGGAAGGCAACTACCCCGCAGCGCTCGACCACCTGCAGCGCGCCAACGAGTCGGGCGCCGATCCTGAGATCGACCTGCACATTGGCGAGGTGCAGTGGGCGATGGGCGACCAGAAGGCGGCCCGCGCAACGTGGCAAGCGGCGCTCGCGAAAGCGCCCGAGAACGAGAAACTGCGCGAGCGCATCGAGCGCGCCGGGCCCTGAGCCACGGGCAGGTCCATGTTGCGCATGCGTCCGTTGCTGGCTGCCCTGGCTTGTGCGCTGCTCGTGACGGGCTGTGCGACGACTCCGCTCGGCAGCCCGCCCGAATCGCGGACGGCCGACCCCGGGCAACTCACGCAATGGCTGGCCAAGGGGCGCATTGCCCTTGCTGCGCAAGGTGAAGGCGGCAGCGGCAGCTTCGTCTGGCAGCAGCGCTCCGAGCGCACGGAGCTCACCCTTCGCGGGCCGCTGGGTGCGGGTGGATTGGCGCTGGTCACGGATGGCGCAACGATCGAACTGTCTGACGGCGCCGGTCGGCCCCTCAATGGCGAGGCCGCGCGGGCCGAACTCGAGCGCCGACTCGGCGTCAAGCTGCCCCTGGCCGAACTGCGTTACTGGATGCTCGGCGTGCCGGCGCCCGCCCGCCCGGGCAGCGGGCCCGTGCAAACCAGCTCGGGTTCGGTGCCCGGATTCGTCCAGGGCGGCTGGGTCGTGAGTTATGAGGAGCTGACGTCCCAGGCCGGCTGGAGCCTGCCCGCACGCCTGACGGCCACGACGAACGGGGCGCGGGTGAGGATTGTCGTCGACGACTGGATCCTGCCGGCTCCATGAACCGTTCGCTGGGATACCCCGCGTCGTGGCCCGCGCCGGGCAAGCTGAACCTGTTCCTCCACGTCGTGGGGAGCCGGCCCGACGGCTATCACGAGCTGCAGACAGCGTTTCAGTTCATCGACCTGTGGGACTCGATTCGCTTTTACCAGCGGCCGCCCGGCGTCATTGAAAGGTTGGTCGCTCTCCCCGGGGTCGCGGCCGAGGATGACCTCGTCGTGCGAGCCGCCCGTCGTCTGGCAGCCGCCGCGGCGGAAACCGGGACACCCCTGATGCAGGGAGTGGCGATCGAGGTTGAAAAACGACTGCCGATGGGTGGCGGTGTGGGCGGCGGCAGCTCCGATGCCGCCACGGTATTGGTCGCCCTGAATCAGTTATGGGAAACCGGCTTCGACAGCGAGCGCCTGGCCGAGCTTGGACTGAGCCTTGGTGCCGACGTGCCTGTCTTCGTACACGGCCACGCGGCCTGGGCCGAAGGCGTGGGCGAACGGCTGGTGCCGGTCGACTTCCCGGAGCGGGTCTACCTGCTGCTGCAGCCCAAGGTCGCCATCAGCACGGCTGAAGTGTTCAAAGCCCCTGAATTGACAAGGGATTCTCCGGTCATCACAATTGCCGGCTTCCTGCAGACCGGCGGTCGGAACGACTGCGAACCCGTGGTCCGGCGTCGGTACCCGGTCGTCGCGGGCGCACTCGACTGGCTCGGTCGTCATGGGCACGCACGACTCACGGGCACCGGCTCCTGTGTCTTCGCACCGATGACAGATGCGACGCGTGCGGCCGCGGTGCTCGCGGGCAAGCCACATGAGTGGCAGGGATGGGTTACGCACGGCCTCAACCGGTCGCCGCTCACTGCACGTTTGCAGTTCGAGCGGCAGGTCGGCAGGGGCTGATGCGACTGGTGACGGCTTGCGGGCGGTACGACGACGGGCTTGAGCAACGAATGCGTTGGGGTGTCGCCAAGTGGTAAGGCAGCGGGTTTTGATCCCGCCATTCGGAGGTTCGAATCCTTCCACCCCAGCCAACCGAGATTACTGGAGAGGCACGTAGATGGACGGCCCCATGATGGCGGTGTTTACGGGCAACGCGAACCCGCAGCTCGCGCAGGACATTGCGCGATACCTGCAGGTGCCGCTGGGCCGTGCCCACGTTGGTCGCTTCAGTGACGGCGAAGTCACGGTCGAACTGATGGAGAACGTGCGCGGGCGCGACGTCTTCATCCTGCAGTCGACGTGCCCGCCGGCGAACGACCACTTGATGGAACTGCTGGTGATGGTGGATGCGTGCCGGCGCGCTTCGGCGGCCCGCATCACCGCGGTGATGCCGTATTTCGGCTATGCGCGCCAGGATCGCCGTCCGCGTGCCACGCGCGTCGCGATCACGGCGAAGGTCATAGCCAACATGGTGGCCGGCGTGGGCGTGCATCGGGTGCTGACGGTCGACCTGCACGCGGACCAGATCCAGGGGTTCTTCGACATCCCTGTGGACAACGTGTACTCGTCACCGGTGCTGCTTGGCGAAGTGTGGCGGCAGAAGTACGACGACCTCGTGGTCGTCTCGCCGGACGTCGGCGGCGTGGTGCGCGCACGGGCAATCGCGAAGCGCCTCGACGACGCGGACCTCGCGATCATCGACAAGCGTCGCGCGCGGGCCAACGTGTCGGAAGTGATGAACATCATCGGCGAGGTCGAGGGCAAGAGCTGCGTCCTCGTCGACGACATGGTGGATACCGCGGGCACGCTGTGCCACGCGGCGAAGGCGTTGAAGGACCACGGCGCGAAGCGCGTCGTGGCCTACATCACCCACCCGGTGCTTTCGGGCCCCGCGGTGGACCGCATCGAGGCTTCCTCGCTCGACGAGCTGGTGGTGACGGACACGATCCCGCTGCGTGAGAACGCGCAGGCGTGCCGCAAGATCCGCCAGTTGTCGGTCGCCGGCCTGCTGGCCGAGACGATGCGGCG
>JAPLSF010000212.1 GCA_026398785.1 Pseudomonadota bacterium
GTCTACGCGACGGGCAAAGGGTATTCGCAGGGCAAGCCGGTGCCAGTGAAGATCAATGCGGGAGCCGTGATGACGACGGCTTTCGGCGACGTCGAGCCGCCGGGCCGCGTCGACTTCACCGTCGTCGATGCACGCACTGCGCAGCCGCTCGAC
This sequence comes from Pseudomonadota bacterium, assembly GCA_026398785.1. Classification (GTDB taxonomy): domain Bacteria; phylum Pseudomonadota; class Gammaproteobacteria; order Steroidobacterales; family Steroidobacteraceae; genus RPQJ01. The sequence goes on from JAPLSF010000212.1 coordinate 154, forward strand.
GCACGCATCGGCATCACCGCGGGCCAACGGCAGCTGGTCGAGTTTCTCGGCCGCAACACGTTCTTCACCGAGCTCGACCGCAAAGGCCGGCTGCAGGCCACGATGGCGCCCGGCAATTACAGCTTCACTGTCTCGTCGGGGGGCGGAGTTCTCGGTCCGAACCGGGCGGTGACGCTCGACGTGCGCCCGGGCCAGACCGCGACGTCGAAGGTGGCCCTCACGCGGTTGTTCGATCCGCCCGCCAGCGGATGGTATTCGGCCGACCTGCACCACCACGCGGACCAGGCGGAAGGCGTCACGCCGCCCGAGTACCTCGCCCGTTCGCAGCTGGCCGCCGGGCTCGACCTGCTGTTCGTCAGCGATCACGATTCCACTGCGAACCATGCGCCGCTGCAGAAGATCACCGACGCGCGCGGCGTGCCGTTCATCCCGTCGCTCGAGCTCTCGCCGTCGTGGGGTCACTTCAACGCCTGGCCGTTGACGCCGAGCCAGAAGCTGGGCATCGACACCGCCACCGCGACCATCGACGAAATCCTGGGTGAAGCACGCCGTCAGGGTGCGATCGTCGTGCAGTCGAATCATCCGCTAATTCCCTACGGCTACCTCGCCAGCCTCGGCGCAGGGCTCGTGCCGGGCGGATTCAATCCGGCGTTCGAACTTCTCGAGATCAATTCGGACGTGCCGTACGACGCCGAAGTGATGCAGGCGCTCGGGCTCTTCTGGAACGCCGGTCATCGTTATTACCTGTCCGGCGGCACGGACGTGCACGACGTCTGGAACCACGAGTCGGGGCGCATCCGGACGTTCGGTCACGTCGACGGTCCGCTCACGCCGGCCTCCTACGCCGAGGCCGTGAAGAACGGCCACGCCTACGTCACCTACGGCCCGTTGATCGAACCGGCCGTGATGTTCGGCAGCGAACTGAAAGTGAAGCCGGGCGTGCCGTTCCCGCTCGCGTTCGGGCTGCGATCGGCGACCGGACTGAAGCAGGTCAAATTGATCGGCGCGGGCACCGTGGCATTCACGCAGGCGTTCAGCGATGGGCCGCGTGCAGCGCGCGTCGAGTTCAAACCGACAGCGACGGGACACACGTGGTATTCACTCGAGGTCGAGGACGTCGCGGGACTGAAAGCTTACTCGAACCCGATCTGGGTCGACGCCGTCGAATTGCCGCAGTTTCCGGCCCGTCCCTGAAGCACCGGGCTCGGCGCGATGGCAGACCTATTCGGTTGATGCGTTGATCGGGAGGACCGCTTGCGGCCGGGTCACGAACCACATCGGGGCCGGAAACAGCGGCCCTCGGCACATTTCCTGGCCGTCCCACTGCTGGCCGCACCAGCAACGGCCTTCGCTGTCGATGATGGCGGTTCCGCTGCCGCAACAGCCTGGCTCTTTGCTCAGTCCGAAGTTCTGGCTGTCGGGGCAAGTTACTTCACGAGAGGCCGCAGCGAGGCGCGTCGGGCTGGTCCAGCCGGGACGCCCAACGCTGCAGCGCTGGCCGCCAGCGCAGAAAGAAGCGATACAGGCGCTCCATCGCCCACGCGGCGCCTGGCAGTTGGCCAACCAGGGCCAGCCAGCGCCAGCCCGGCAGCGCAGCCCACAGCGCCAGGAAGGCCTGCGCGCCACTGAGCAACTGGCCGTCGCTGCCCCGCACGTGAAAGCGCGCCAGCAATTGCTCGCGCGTGGTGCCGCTCGGCAGCTCCGACGCGGGGTCGCTGACGTCAGCAAAACACACCGGCGTGTTCGGCTGCAGGCCGCGATAGACGCCGATCTCGCGCCGGCACAAGGGGCAGGCGCCATCGTAGAGCACGGTCAGCGGCGGGAGTTCATGGACGGGGTCGGTCACCATGCAGGTACCTCGTTGACAGCCAGCAGGTCCGCGGCTGTTTGCAGCCCTCGCGAGGTGCGGGTCCACCATTGCGAGAACGAGTCGCAGCACCGATCGACGAGCGGAAACAGCTCCGGCACGGCCTCGCAGGTGGCCCAGCGCGGCAGCCACGGCAGCAAGTGCGCCTCGGAGATGCCGCGCACGCTGCGGGCGCCTGCCAGCGCAGCGCCGATCGCGGCGGCGGCGCCGTACCAGCGCTGCGCGGCAAGTTCGGTCATGCGGCTGCCCACGAAGCGCCAGCGCCGTTCGCTCCATGGCCAGGCCCGATGGAAGTCGGCCAGGAAGACGCCGATCGTCACGGTATCGACCGGCAACGCGGTCGGCAGGGGACCCAGGCTCCAGGGGTGGACGAGCCAGACGTCACGGCCTGCGACTGCTGCAGCGTCGGGAGCTGTAAGCCCGAGTTCAACTGGCGGCCCTGCGCCGAGTGGTGGTTCGAGCAGAGATGGGCTGCAAGGTGGCGCGTCGAACTCGCGTCGAGGCTGCCGCGCCATGCAGTCCAGCGCCTCGTAAGACGTATCGATCACGGTACCTGGGCTGTGCCATGACGCGGGCGCGTAACGCGCGATGTTGTCGGCATTGAAGACGTACGGCTTGCTGCTGCCGGTACCTGCGACCCATTGCCAGCTGAGGTGGTTGCTGGCCAGGTCGCCATCGAGCAGGTGGCCGTGGAGCCAGTCGGCACCCGCACGCCAGTGCACCTTGCGCACATGCACCACGTAGCTGGCCAGCCACATGCGCGCGTGGTTGTGCAGCATACCTGTCAAGTACAGCGTGCTCACCGCCTCGTCCACCGCCGGCACACCCGTGCAGCCCTGGCGAATGTCGGCTGGCAACTCGCGCGAATAGGACTCGTCGGGCAGCAGCCCTTCGTGCAGCGAGCGCAGGATGCCATCGCCACGGTGCTGCCAGACATGGCGGAAGTAGGCGCGCCAACCCAACTCATGGACGAACTTGTGCCGCATATCCAGCGAGTGGGGCGCGGCGGCGATGCGGGCCTGTGCAGCTGCGAGCGTGGGTGCGAAGGTCTCAGGCATGCCGACCGAGCCCCACGGAAGACTGCACGGCGGCCCCAGCTTCTGCCCCGACCTCGCCACGGCGGATGGCCGCCGCGCGTTCGCTCACCATCTGCTTCTGCCCGTCGGTCAGGCGTGCCACGTTCTTCACCTGCAGTGCCATGCGCGGGTTCCTGGCCAGCGCGGCTTCATGACGCATCAGGAAGTCCCAGTACAAGGTGGTGAACGGGCAGGCCTTGTCGCCGCTGCGTTGCGCGGGGTCGTAGCGGCAGCCCTTGCAGTGCGGGCTCATGCGCTGGATGTACTTGCCGGTGGCGATGTAGGGCTTGCTGCCCATCACGCCGCCGTCGGCGTACTGACTCATGCCCAGCGTGTTGGGCAGTTCGACCCACTCCACCGCATCGACATAGACCGCGAGGTACCAGGCGTGCACTTGCTTCGGGTTCACGCCCAGCATGAGCGCGTACAGGCCGGTGACCATCAGCCGCTGGATGTGGTTGGCGTAGCCGTGTGTCAGCGTCTGCGCGAGCGCATCGCGCAGGCAGGCCATGTCGGTGGCGCCGGTCCAGTACCACGCGGGCAAATCAGCCTGGGCGTCGAGTGCATTGCGTTCCAGGTAGGCCGGCATCTGCATCCAGTACACGCCGCGCACGTATTCGCGCCAGCCGAGGATCTGGCGGATGAAGCCTTCGACGCTGGCCAGTGGTGCGTGCCCGTCGCGGTGCGCCGCTTCGGCCGCAGCCACCACTTCGCGCGGGTTCAGCAGCTTCAGGTTGAGCGCGGCCGACAGGTGCGCGTGGTACAACCAAGGGTCACCCGGCCACATCGCGTCCTGGTAGCGGCCGAACAGCGGCAGGCGCTCCTTGATGAAGACGTGCATGGATTGCAGTGCCTGTGCGCGCGTCAACGGCCAGGCGAAGCTGTCCAGCCGGCCGGGGTGCGCGGCAAAGCGGGTATTGACGAGCGCGATCACCTCGCGCGTCACGGCATCGGGCGCGAAGGTCGTGCGCGGCGGCACATCACCCGGACCAGCGGCGCCGAAGGCCTCGCGGTTGTCGGCGTCGAAGTTCCATTGGCCGCCGACAGGCTCATCGCCGATCATCAGCACGCTGTGGCGTTTGCGCTGCTCGCGATAGAAGTACTCCATCCGCAGGGACTTGCGGCCCTCGGCATGCGCAGCGAATTCGCGAACGCTGCAGAAGAAGTGGCGGTCTTCGCGAATGTCCAGCGGCAAGCCGTTGGCCTCGGCCACGGCTTTGATCGTCTGCAGCACGCGCCAGTCGCCGGGTGCGGTCATCACCAGCCGGGCAGGCCGCAGGCGCAGGATGTCGGCCCGTAACTGGGCATGCAGGCTGCCCGCGTTGCCAGCCGCGTCCAGTCGCGTGTAGTGCAGCGGGCGGCCGGCAGCGTGCAGTCCCAGCGCGAAGTGCCGCATGGCCGCCAGGAACAGGACCGTGCGCGGTTTGCTCGACCACACCTGGGTGGATTCATCGGCCACCTCGGCCATCCACACAGCGTCGAGGTCCGCATCGAAGCCATCGAACGCGGCGGCGTCGAGGTCGAGCTGGTCGCCGAGCACGACGAGCAGATCGCGCAACTCAGCCACGCTGAGCCTTGGCACGCCGACAAGCCTCGGAACAGTACTTCACGTCGGTCCAGTTCTTGGCCCAGCTGCGGCGCCAGCTCATGGCCCGGCCGCAGGCCACGCACGGCTTGCTCGGCAAGGCGGCCTTGTTGCCGCGAAACGTGGCGCCACGCAGCGTCATCACGTCTCGAGCAGGCTGCGCAGCATCCAGGCCGTCTTCTCATGCACCTCCAGGCGTTGCGTGAGCAGGTCGGCCGTCGGCTGGTCGTGGGCCTTCTCCACCAGGGGGAAGAGGCTGCGGGCCGTGCGCGCCGTGGCCTCCTGCGCCTCCACGAGATGGCGGACCATCTTCGTTGCCTTGGGTACTCCGTCGACCTCCTTGATTGACGCGAGCTTCACAAACTCCTTGTACGTGCCGGGTGCCGCATGGCCGAGCGCGCGGATACGCTCGGCGATGATGTCGAGCGCATTCCACTGCTCGGTGTACTGGGCCATGAACATCAGGTGCAGGCTGTTGAACTGCGGGCCGGTGACGTTCCAATGGAAGTTGTGGGTCATCAGGTAGAGCGTGTAGCTGTCGGCGAGGAGGGCCGAAAGTCCGCGCGAGATCTCCTTGCGCTCGGCGGCAGAAATCCCGATGTTGATCGAACTGTCAGCAGATTTTGTCTTGGACATTATTGAGACTCCTTAAGGTTCGGTGTGGTCAGCCGATCTCGCCCATGGGTGTCAACAGCGCCTTGGGGATTCCCGCGCCTCTTGCCGCGTTGGTCGTGAGATTCTTGCTCATGTCGGTACTCCATACTGGACGTCGGTTTACGGTCCTGAGACTTCACAGCTAAGCGAACACAGCGAGCGCCTTCAGCAATTCCCGCCGCTCGGCCGGAGTTTCGCGAGTGCCGGGCAGGAAATGCTTCGCATGCGGTCGGCGATCGAGCCAGAACTCGCCACTGACCTTGCCGGCCTCGGTGGCTGCCGCCAGCCAGACGATGGTGTCGGCACCCTCCGCCGGAGTGCGCAACACCCGCTCCGTGACTCGATGGAACTGCGGCAGCGCCACTACCACCCCGGGGGTGTCGGCCCAACCTGGGTGCATGGCGTTGACCACGATGCCGTCCTTGGCCCAGCGACGCGCCCACTCCTCGGTCAGGATCATCAGGCCGCGCTTTGCGCGCGCATAGGCGACTGACCCGGAGTAGGTACCTTTCTGGCTCTCCAGGTCGTCGACCTGGATCTTCTGAGTGTACATGCCGCCCGAAAGCACGTTGACGACACGCGCGACGCCATGGTGACCTGCTGCCTTCTTGAGCAACGGGTGCAAGTGTGAGCTCAGCAGGTAGGGGCTCAGGAGCAACAGCGCAAAGCTCTTCTCGAGGCCCTCAGCCGTTTCCTCGCGAGGATTGATCAGCGCTCCGGCATTGTTGACCAACACGTCGATGGCCTTGCCCTTCTTCAGCAGCCGAGCGGCCAAGGCCCTGACCTCCTCGAGCTTGCTGAGCTCGGCGATCTCGACGTGGATCCGCTTGTTGCCGAACCGACGCTCCAGGTTTTGCGCGACGCGTTTCGCCTTGCTCGCATCGCGCGCCACGAGCGTCAGCTCCGCTCCGCGCGCCGCCAGGGCCTCTGCAGTCGCGAGGCCCAACCCGGACGTCGCTCCCGTGATCAGGATGTGGCGATCGCGCAGATACGCCGACACGGGGTTCCAGTGCCTGCGCGCCGACCTGTAGCCGAAGCGGGTGAAACACAGCATGCCGGGCACGACCAGCTTGTCGGCCAGCACTGTGCCCCAGGTGGCACGCGGCGGGTCGAACCGATCTTCGAGCGCCCGCTTCATGCAGGCCATGGCGCTCTTGCCGACACGATCCATCACTCCCGGGAACGTCTTCGCCAGGCGGGCCAGTGGCGCAACGAAGTCGAAGGTGGCCACATAGCGGACTCGCGTGCCGTCGGCGGTCCGCTTGAAGAAGATTTCCTCCCGCGCCGTGAAGGACTTCGAATCAACCGTCATGAGCAGGCGACGCTCTGGCTCCCACTCGACCACGGTGTAGCGCAGGGAAAAGCCTGCCTTCATGTCGATCCGGAACTGGCTGCCCACACCAAGCGGGCCCTCGGTCAAGCGCATGCCGCGCGCCACGGCCGGGTCCCATTCCTCGATGCGAGAGAACTCGGAGATGTAGGCAAACACTTCGCGCACCGGCCGCTGCACCTCGACGGTCTCGTCCAGCCGAATCGTCCGGGTCATGCTCGTCTCGGGGTGAGTAAAAAGCGGTCGTTTCTCGTTGGACGGTTCGCTGCACCCAGCCGCATGGATGCCTTGCGTGAAATCCGCATCCTTGTCAACCACCTGCTGGCCACCCTTGCGCAGCTCCTTCGTCCCGGTGGCGACCTCCGCACTTCCTCTCGAAGCTTGACGCGCTTCTTGGTAAGCAAGTTCGAGCGCGGCTTGCCGCCTGGCGACGGCGTGATCGAATCCGGCGCCTCGCGCTGCGCGAAAGCGCCAGCAGGATCAGTCGCACGCCCACGGCCGATCCGGACTGCCCCGACCAACCCAGGAGTATCCCCATGGCCAGATCGACTGCTTTCTCGCCTTTTCGTGCTTTGCTGCCGCTTGCCGCGCTGCTTACCGGCGCAATGGCGTTCCAAGGCGCCAACGCCTCTGCGGCCAAAGCCATGGCGCCCGCCGACATTGTCGACACGGCCGTCGCGGCTGGCAGCTTCAAGACGCTGGCCACTGCGCTCGCAGCCGCCGGTCTCGTCGAGACCCTGAAGGGCCCTGGTCCCTTCACCGTGTTCGCCCCGACGGACGAGGCCTTCGCCAAGCTGCCCGCCGGCACTCTCGAGTCGCTGCTGAAGCCTGAGAACAAGGCGAAGCTTGCCGGGATCCTCACTTACCACGTCGTGGCGGGCAAAGTGATGGCCGCGGACGTCGTGAAGCTCACGAGCGCGAAGACCGTCAATGGCCAGTCGGTCAAGATTGCGGTGGACGGCGGCAAGGTCAAGGTGGACGGCGCGACTGTCGTCAAGACGGACATTGCCGCGAGCAATGGCGTCATTCACGTGATCGATGCCGTGCTCCTGCCGAAGTAGCGTCCTGCAGGGCGCAACCGCCCCCTGATCGGGGGGGGCGGTGCTTTGCTTTAAAGCGCATTCAGCCCAGAGTAGGCGGAACACAAGCCTCACGTGCGCTTTGAGATCGCCGCCATGAGGTTGGAGCGCCGCGCGCCGTGAAATCTGCACGCCAGGTATATAGGGTCTTCATCGTCGTTGGCAATGTGCTCACAGCAATTGGCTGTACCGGCTTGCTGCTTGCGGCGACTGGGCTGATCCCGGTTCAGTCCTTTGCGATTGGCATTTCGTCTGGCATTCGTGTGATCGGTTCGCTAGCCATAGCCGGGTGCCTGCTGAGCGCCATTGGCTACGGGGCCGAAGAGTATCTCGAGAAGTAACTCAGCCGGAGGACTCGCATGTTCAGAAAATCGGACTACTTCATTCTCTTGGCGGTGATGATTTCATTCTTCATCTCTGCCTATCTTTGGTTTGTCGCGCAGGACCGTGAGCAGGCGATCTTCACCGCAATCTGGATTCCGGCCATCTTCGGCTTCGGTATCTACTTCAAACTGGCCGCCCTGTTGGCGAGAAAGCAGTGATGGCTATCGATCTTGTGTTTTGGGGCTTCGTCGTCTTTGTGCTGCTGGTCATCGGGCTGGTTCTGACTGTCCGCGAGTTTCGCCGGCTCGGGTAAGAATCAGTCGCGCGCGACACCGCAAAGCGCAGCGCGAGGCGGCTGTCCGTGACCGGAAATCGACCCTGTGCTGGCGGGTCAGGACTCATCCGTCGTCCGCTCGATCGATTACCGGGCTGCAGCCTCCAGCGGGGATCTCGAAGGTCCGCTTCCCGAACTCGCGTTAGCGGAGCACGCCCCGCAGGGTCATGAACCGAGAGCACCAACTGAAGGAAACTAGCAGCCCCGCGATGACGGCGCTCGCGATCGCCATCTGCTACCCATCACTCAGAACTGCTCACGCCTTGAATCCCCCGGACAGCGCCTTTCGCAGGCGGCCAATGCCGTCGTGGATATCCGGCACCGTGTAATGCGCGAAGCTGAGGCGCAGACAATTCTTTTGGCCGCCGGCCATGGAACATGCGGGACCGGGCAGGAAACCGGTGCCTGCCTCGCGAGCTGCTGCCTTGAGATCCTCGGTATTGATGTCGTCTGGCAGCTTGAGCCAGAAAAAATAGCCGCCCTGCGGCTTTTGCCAGGTCGCTAAGCCGTCGAGGTGGGTACGCAAGGCCTTGTCCATTGCCTCCGCCCGTGCCGCGTAACTCGAACGCAGATACGCGATGAAGGGCGCCAGTTCGCCATTTTCGATCAGCTGGCGAACGATATGCGAGGTGAAGTGGTTGAAGTTGCCGCCACTTACCAGCACGCCGCTGGCCGTGAGGATGCCCATCAACTCGGCGTTGCTCTGGATCCAGCCGAGCCGCAGGCCGGGCGCAAGGATTTTCGAGAACGATCCGAGCGAAAGCACGTTGCCGCGCCCGACCAGGGTTCCGAATGACGCCGGTGGCGGTGCGCCATGGTGTAACAACTGATAGACCTCGTCGGCCGCGATGATGAAGCCGTGCTTGCGGCTCAATGCAACGAGGCGCTCGCGCCGCTCATGGCTGAGCGTTTGTCCGGTCGGGTTGTTGTAAGTCGGGATCGTGTACAGGAGTTTCGGGCGGTGCTCGGCGAGCTTGAGTTCGCACTGCTCGATGTCCATGCCGTGTCCGTCCAGCGGTATGCCGACTATTTTCAGTCCGTGGTCGCGGAAGATCTGGAACGAATACACATAGCTGGGTTCTTCGACGAACACCGTATCGCCGGGCCACGTGAAGCGGCTGCAAACGAAGTCCAGTGCCTGCGAGATTCCGCCGGTGAGCATCAGCGACTGGGGGCTGGCTTCGCCGCCGCCTGCATTGCTCAGCAACCCCGCGAGCGCCGCGCGAAACCGCGGATCGCCCTGGCGCTCGCCGTAGTTCAACTCGAGCGGCTGGGCGCTCGCAAAGAAGCGCTCACAGGCACCGCGCAGCAGCGCCAACGGCAGCAGGTCGGCGGACGGTTGCCCGACACTGAAGTTGATCGTGCCTTGTTCCGGCGCGCCATCGAAAGTCGCAGCCAGACTCATGTCGCGCCCTCCGTCGGCGAAACCAGTCGAAACACCTGATCCGGACGGCCTTCCAGAAACGCCCGGATGTTCTGCGCCGAGATGCGCCGCAGATCGGCAAGCGCCGACTCCGAATAGAATGCCACGTGCGGCGTCAGCAGCACATCGTCGCGGCCGGCGAGCGGATGATGCAGCAGGTCGGGCGAATCCTGCGCCAGCACATCGAGTGCCGCGCCGGCGACCAGGCCATGATCGAGGGCTTCCACCAGGTCGGGCTCAACGATCAGGCCGCCGCGCGCGACATTCAGCAGCAGTGGCTTGCGCCGCATCAGGGCGAATGCCGCGCGGTTCAACAGGCCGCGATTGGTGGCGTTGATATTGCAATGCAGGCTGATGATGTCCGACTCGGCCAGCAGTTCTTCGAGACTGCTCGTGTGTGCGCCAAGGCGGCTTGCCGTCAACGCATCGACCAGCGGATCGCACACGAGGACGCGCAGGCCAAAGCCGAGCGCCCGGCGACAAACCGCCTGCCCGATGCGGCCAAATCCGACCAGACCCAGCGTCTGGCCGGCAAGGCGCCGCACGCCGCGGACTTCATTCCAGCGCCAGTTGCGATCGGTCTGCACCTGGCGGTGATACGCCAGCAGGTGGCGGTTGAGCGCGAGCAGCAACCCCAGTGTGTGGTCCGCGACTTCGTCGGTGCAGTATTCCCCGATACAGCTCACGCGGATGCCCCGCTCCGCCGCGGCCTGGACATCCACGCAATCCCAGCCGGTTGCCGCCACCGAGATCATGCGGCAGTGCTCCAGCCGCTCCAGCACGGCCCGGTTGAACGGGACATAGTCCGTCAGGATGGCGTCGGCCTCGCGGCAGGCGGCGACCAGGGCGGCCTGATTGCCTGCGTAGGTGAAGTTTTCGATGCGCGCGGCGGCGGGCAGATGCTGCCGTTCGATTGACAGGTCGCGGCCTGCCGCCTCGGGCATCTCGGCAAGTACGATCGTCACCGGTGACGTGCTCAGACGACCGCCTTTGCAACGCGACGCGAACGGAAGACAGTCAGGGCCAGCAGCATCGCTGCAGAAACCAGCAATCCCGGCCACAGCGGATCGATGCTGAACAGGCCGCCCATGCCGGCGTCGGCCGCGATGCGCCAGCCGATCACGGTTGCGAGCGATGTGCTGCTGCTCCAGAACGCGGCGCCCGCCGGCACATGGTTCCAGTAGACCGCCGCAATCGTCGGCAGGAACAGCGCCGCCGAGTTGATGGTGAACCCGAGCTGCAGGATGTCGATGATGTCGCGCATGTTCCACGCCATCAGCATCGCGAGCAGGCCCGCGCCCAACGATGCCAGCGTGCCGAGTTTCAGCATGGCGGTGTGTGCGATGTCAGGCTGGATGTAACGCTGGTGGATATCGCGCGTGTAGTTCGCCGATGCAGTGAGCACGCAGATGGAGGCGACCGACATGATGGCCGAAAGGATGCCGATCACCATCAGGCCCTTCAGGCCGACGGGAAAGGACTCCAGCACGAAGGTGGCGAGGATGCCGCCGCTGCCTGCGTGGTCCGGGTACATTACCGCGCAGGCGAGGCCCAGCCATGCCACCGCAGCCGCGATCGGCAGGATCAGTAATATGGCGAGCCAGGCGCCATTGCGCGCGGCGGCTGCATCACGCGCGGCGAAGCTGCGGGAAAAGCTGTCCATCGCCACAAAGAAGCTGAGCACCATCGAGACCACGAGTGCCGCAATCTTGTCCCAGCCCTGGGCACCGAGATCGTAATAAGAAGCGGGCAGCACGGCCCGCATATCGGCCCAGCTGCCGGCCTGGGAGATCGCGACCGGAACACCGACCGCCACAATCCCGAGCAGCACCAGTGCGACCTGTACCCGGTCCGTATAGGTCACGGCCAGGTATCCACCGAGGGCCGTGTAGAGGATCACGATGGCTCCGGACAACAGCAGCGAGGTGCCGTAATCCCAGCCGAGCAGCGCCTGCAGGATCGCGGCCGAAGCAGCGAACTGGCCGGCCGTATACGCCGTGTACGCCAGGACTGTCGTGATGGTGGCCACCACCCTGGTGCGGCTGTCGTAGTGCTGCTCGATGAAATCCGGGAACGTCAGATGCTGGTGACGGTCACCGAGCTGCTTAACGCGCCTGGCCATGGTCAGGCCAAACAGCAACAAGCCAATCGCCTGTGCCAGGATGTACCAGACACCGGTCACGCCGAATTCATACACCCGCGTCGAGGTGCCCACCACAGCCGCTCCGCCGATCCAGGCCGCGACCCACAGGCACGCAATCGTGAAAGGGCCAACGCGCCGGCCCGCCACAAAATAGTCCTCGACGTTTTGCTTGCGGCGCTGCGCGTATAAGCCGAGGCCCACCATCAGCGCGAGGTAGGCAAAGAGAATGCCGGTATCAAGGACGCCCATGTCGGAATCTCCTGACCTCGAGGTTAGTCGGGATGCTCGCTACTTTGCCGCCGCGGCGTCCGCATGTCCGGCCATGAAGAATCCGTCTACCGCGGTCAGCATTTCCACCATGTGATTGCTCCAGAATTGCCAGGTGTGTGCGCCGGGATCCTCGCGGTAATAGAAATCCAATCGGCGCTCCTGCAGGGCGCGCACCAGTCGCCGGTTCCCCTCGACGAGTTCGTCGTCCTGGCCGCACAACAGGCGCACCTGCATCGGCAGCTTGCTCACGTGGGCCAGCCCTTCGATGAATGCGTCGTTGAAGTAGCCGCTGACAGCGAAGCCGAACCCGTACAGGTCGGGATGGCGCAAGGGTAGATCGAAAGCACCGAATCCACCCATGGACATGCCGGCCACGGCGGATACCGCGCGCACGGTCTCGACACCGTAGGTCCTGGCGAGCCAGTCAGGCAGTTCCCTGGTGATGAACCGCTCGTTCCTGCCGGTGAAGGGCACGTCCGCGCTGCTCGGCATGACGATCACGAAAGGATGTATGGCGCCGCGACCGATCAGGTTGTCCATGTAGCGATTGACCTTGCCAGTCTTCAACCACTGGTCCGCATCCATGCGGCCGCCGTGCAGCAACCACAACACCGGGTAACGCCTGCCACTCGCGAAGCCCGGTGGCAGGTAGACGTTGACCTTCAGCCGCTTGCCCCAGGCCTTGGAGTCGAACATCAGCGTCTCGACGTGCCCTTTCGGCACAGCGGGGGACTCGTTCCAGTCCCCGGGGCCGACAAACAGAAAGGAGTGCTCGCCGCCCTGGCCATCCGCGTCACGGTCTGGCGACGCCGGATCGGCCATCCATCGCCCGTCGACTACGAACTTGTAGAGCCATTGGCCTGGTCCCAGATTGACGGTCACCCGCCATTTCGCATCGCCGCCCCTGAGCATGGGCAACTTGCCCGTGTCCCACGCGGTCATCTCGCCGGCGAGATACACGTGGCGCGCGTCCGGCGCATTCAGTTCGAACGTGTGTGGCTCGGCTGCAGCAAGCCGCGCCAAGCCCAGGTTGCCGACTGCAATGCAGCAGGCGGCAGCCATGAACGCGCGCAGAATTCGCCTTGAACGGATCATGCCTCAGGTCGCAGCCGGTGCTTGCTGCCGCAGCGTGAGCGAAACGAACGCCATCGCCATCACGCAGCAGAAGATCATCGTCGTGAACACGCCACCCCAGCCCCAGTGGTCGGCGATCCAGCCGACGCCGGTACCCGCGATCGCGGAACCGAACGCATAGCCGAAGAAACCGGTAAAGCCCGCCGCCGTGCCCGCCGCTTTCTTCGGCACCAGTTCGAGCGCATGCAGGCCGATCATCATGATCGGGCCGTAAACGAAGAAGCCGATGACGATCAGCGAGGCCATGTCGATCCACAGCGGCCCGGTACGGTTCAACCCGTACACGACCAGGCCGAGCAGCGTGAGCCCCATGAACAGGATCGTCGCCGGACCGCGACGTCCGCCGAAGATTCGATCCGATACCCAGCCGCACAGGATCGTGCCCGGAATCGCGGCGTATTCGAACATGAACCACGCCGCACTCGACTGGTGGAACGAAAAGCCCTTCGCAGTTTCAAGATACGTCGGGATCCAGTTCTGCACCCCATACCGCACGAAGTACACGAACGCATTCGCCGCGGCGATGGCCCAGAGCAGGCGATTATTGAGCACGTGCGAGAAGAAGATCTCGCGGAAGCCGAGCGTCCGCTCGGAATGCTCCGAGTAATTCGGCGGCATGTCGTTGCGGTACACCTCGACGGGCGGCAAGCCACAGGTCTGCGGCGAATCGCGCAGCAACACGTACACCAGCACGGCAATCGAAGCTGCCACCAGTGCATTGAAATAGAACTTGGCGCCCCAGTCACCGAACAGGCCGACACCGACGACGGCCAGCGCGGCGACGAGCCCACCGCCGACGTTGTGCGCGGTGTTCCACAGCGACACCACGCGCCCGCGCTCGTTGGCACTGAACCAGTGCACCATGGTCTTGCCGGAAGGCGGCCATCCCATGCCGTTGAACCAGCCGTTCAGTGCCTGCAGCAGGATAATCAGCGTCAACGAAGCGTAGATGCCCTTGAACAGGCCGAACGAAGCCGTCACGGCGGCCGAGAGCAGCAAGCCGAGCGGCATGAACCAGCGGGGATTGCTGCGGTCGGAGACCGAGCCCATCAGGAACTTCGAGACACCGTAAGCGATGGACAGCGCGGTCATCGCGGTGCCCAGTTGCGCCTTGGTGTAGCCGGGGTATTCGCGCAGGATGTCGGGGATCGCGAGCGACAGGTTCATGCGCACCAGGTAGTACGCGGCGTAACCCACGAAGATCGCGAAGAAGACCTGCCTGCGCAGGCGCTTGTATTCGGCATCCGTCCGGTCGATCGGAAGAGCGTTCAAGCGGGGCCCCCTGCAGTCGAGACGTCCGGGGCCTGCGCGGCCGCCTTGGTGTTCTGCGTTCCTCCGCTATAGTACCGGTCGGCGGGCCCACCGGGCCCGTTCTCGCGTCGCCGGTCCCGCGTCCCGATCAAGAGGCCACAACCCCCGATGAAAGCACCAACAAGACTGTTCGCGAGCGGCCTGTTGGCGCTGAGTATTGCTGCGGTTGCAGTCGCAACAGCTGCCGACGCACCGAGCCGGACGGGCATCGACGCGCCGGAACTGGCCGCGCTCGGCCAGTACGCCGTGGGTGTCCGGTCGATCACGCTGGTCGACCGCGACCAGATCGACCTCGGTGCGATCGATCCCAGGACGGGTATTCCCGCGCGGCGCGATCGCAGCCTCAGAGTCGAAATCTGGTATCCCGCCAGGGTCGTGGCCGGTGCCACGCCCGTAACGTACGACGACGCGATGGAGTCCGAGCCGCCCGTGCCGCCGAGCAAGTTCAGACTTCCGGGCCTCGCGGTGCGCGACGCGAATCCCGAAGGCGGTCGCTTTCCACTCGTGATCGTGTCGCACGGCTACGGCAACGTGCCGATCGCAATGAGCTGGCTCACCGAGAACCTGGCGTCCAAGGGCTACGTCGTCGCCGCGATCCGGCACGAAGACATGTACCTGAACCCGGCCGGGTTTCCGCAGGCTGCCCTGCGCCGCCCGCTCGATATCGCATTCGTGACGCGGGAATTGCAAAGTTCGCTCGGCAAGTCCGGCGAAGTCGATCCGGCGCGCACTGCGCTGATCGGCTATTCGATGGGCGGCTACGGTGTACTGGCTGCGGGTGGCGCCACGCTCGATCCCACGGGCGGCCTCGTCTCGCGCGTTCCCGGTGGGTTGCTGCAGCCCTTCGCACGCGGCGGCGCACTCAGCGCTGCGCTCCTGGCACCGGCCGTGAAGGCAATCGTCGCCTTCGCACCGGCGGGCGGCGCGTTTGGCGCGTTCGGCGCTGAAGGCGTCGCGGCCATCAAGTCGCCGCTGCTGCTGATCGCGGGCGACCACGACCTCACCGTCGACTACACCAGCGGCGCGCGCGCCTACTTCGACCAGGCGATCAACTCAAATCGCTACCTGCTGACGTTCCTGGGCGGTGGTCACGCACTCGGCCTCGGCCCGGCGCCGCCCGAGATGCAGACGGACCTGTGGAACCAGGACTGGTTCGAGGATCCGGTGTGGCGCAAGGACCGTCTGACCAGCATCAGCCTGCACTTCATCACCGCGTTCCTCGATCGTTACGTAAAGGACGACGCCAGCCGCAGCGCATACATCGATGGCCTGGTCGTGGAGTCGAGCGCTGGCAAGTGGGACGCGCCCCAGGGGACTCCGTGGAGCGCTCGCAGCCCCGGCGGCGAAATCACGCTGTGGAAAGGCTTCCAGCGCCGGCACGCCACCGGGCTCAGCCTGATGCATCAGGACGCTGCGCCCGCGAAATGAGCCTGCAGCTGCGGATTCCGCCCCTCATCTGGTTCCTGCTGTTCGGGAGCCTGATGTGGGCGCTGAAACGCGTGACGCCGATCGCGACCCTGGTCGAACCGCCGGCGAATCGAGCCGGCTGGGTCCTGGCTGCGTTCGGCGCGGGGATCGCCGCTGTGGCGACGCTGCAGTTTCGACGGGCACGCACGACGATCAACCCGCATACGCCAGCCAAGTCGAGTTCGCTGATGAGTGCTGGCGTCTTCGGCTACAGCCGCAATCCAATCTACCTGGGCCTGTCGCTCGCGCTGTGCGGCTGGGCCGTGGTGCTCGGCACGTTGAGTCCATGGGCAGTTCTGCCGCTGTTCGTACTCGTCATTACGCGGTTGCAGATCGAACCCGAGGAAGCCGTGCTCGCGACGCTGTTCGGCACCGCGTACGGCAACTATTGCTCACGCGTTGGCCGCTGGTTCGGCCGCAAAGGCTGAACCCGCGGCATTCGAACCCCTGGGGATCGAATGGGTGTATATCGAACGCGCCCGCATGCAGAATGCGGGACACGAAAACAAGGAAACATCGGTCAACGCGTCAGCGTAGTCCGGGCATGACGCGGCACGCAGGGGGGACTCCAGATGCGCATCCAGTTGATTGCGACGGTCGTTCTGTTCGTCATGTCAGGCATGATGATATCCGCCGCTCCAGCAGTGGATTCTGCGAAAGCAGCTGCGCCCGCCAAGCCTCCGGAAGTTCCGGCGTGGCTCGAGGCGAAGATCGGCAGCCTCACCAAGGAGCAGCGCGATTTCCTGCTCTCTGAGGACGCGGACGGTTTCGCCGGTTCACACAAGAAATTGCTGCAGCGGCTGGAAACCAAATCGCCCGAGGAGATCGCGGCCTATGTCGACGGCATGATGTCCGTCGCCAAGGCGCAGAAGTTCAATCCGGCGACGGACATGGCAGCCATCCCGCTGAACACCGAGGCGTCGGAGTTCAATCTCTGGAAGCTGCGCCGTCCCGAGAGCTTCAGTCCCAGACGCGAGCCGGGACCGATTTCGCTGAACTACTACGCCAGCGGCCGCCCTGCCATTCGCACGTTCGCCAACGCACCAGTCGCGATCTACCCGGAAGACCTGGTGGCGGGCAAGGTCGACGTCGCGATCGTCGGCGCGCCGCTCGACATGGGTTCCTACTACCGTGGTCAACGCTTCGGGCCGATGGCGATGCGCAACGAGTATGGCGCGGGCGGCATCGACATGAACACGATGGTAAATCCATCCAAGGAACTGAACATCGTCGACTACGGCGACATCGCCATCGACAACATGAGCACGGAACGCACGGTGCACCACGTGCGGGAACGCGTCGCGGAAATCGCCAGGACGGGCGCACTGCCGTTCATAGTCGGCGGTGACCACAGCCTGGAATACCCGAACATCGCCGGGCTCGCGGACGTGCACGGCAAGGGCAGTTTCGGCGTCGTGCACTTCGACTCGCACTTCGACGCCGGCAAGGACCAGCCGCATTTCATCACGCACGGCGCGCCCGTCTATCGGGCGGTGAAAGAGGGGCACGTCCAGGCGAAAAACTTCATACAGGTGGGATTGCGCGGCCCCTGGCCGGGGCCGGACGGCTTCGAATGGATGCGCAACAGCGGGATCCGTTATCACACGATGGCCGAGGTCGAAAAGCGCGGCTGGGACGCAGTCATGAAACGTGCCCTGGCGGAGGCGCGCGAAGGCGGCAAGAAGATCTACATCTCCTTTGACGTCGACGTGCTCGACCCGGCGTTCATGCCGGGCACCGGCACGCCCGTGCCCGGCGGCCTGACGATGCGCGAGGCAATGCCGATGGTGCGTCGGCTCTGCGCAGAGAACGACCTGGTGGGGTTTGAGATCGTCGAACTCGACCCAATGCTCGACAACACCTACCGCTCAGCGCTAAACGCCAATTTCATCATGCATGCGTGCCTGACCGGCATCGCCGTGCGCCGCAAGGGCATCACTGATCCCGGCTTCCTCGCCGAGTTGACCACCGAGCACATGCAGCCGGAGGCCGGCATCAAGGGCGAGAAGGAAGGCAAGAACGAGAAGGTCGACCCCAATTACGCTACCGGCCGCAAACCCGGGAACTGACGCGGCCGACGCCGTGACGAGCGATCCGTCCGGCATGACGCGATCCGTGCTCCTGCGCATCTTGCGCGAACCGCTGTTCGCCTTCGTCGTCATCGGCGGCATCCTGTTCCTCGCCTACGCGGGAATCCGCGCGCGCGAGTTGGAGCCGGTCATCCTGCGGAGCTCGGCGCGCGCCGAGCTGATCGCCAGTTTCGAGACTCTCAAGGGGCGCAAGGCCACGGCGGACGAAATCGCGCGGATCGAGCGCGACTATGTCACCGATGAATTGCTGTTCCGGGAAGCGCTCGAGAACGGGTTGCACTTGTCGGACCCTACGGTCCGCAGCAGGCTCGTCGAGGAGATGCGGCTTCGGATCACGGGCCCACTGCCGGACCCGACCGACGAGCAACTGGTCAATCATTACTCGGAGAACCTCGACCACTACAGGTCGGAGGCCGTCGTCACGTTTCGTCAGGTGTACTTCGCACAGCGACCACCAGACCCAGCGACAGTCCTCGCGCAACTGCGGCAAGGTCAGCCGGTGACCAGCCAGCCTTTCCGGCACGGTCGCGAATTCCCTCAGTACGGTCACAGCATGATCCGCGGCATGTTCGGGCAGCCAATCGTCGAGGCTTTGTCGGTCGCGCCGCTGGGACAATGGATCGGACCGCTGCAATCCCCGTACGGCTGGCATTACCTGCAAGCCACAGAGCGACTGCCTGCGGCTCTCCTGCCCTTCGATGCCGTGCGCCAGCAGGTCGAGAACGACTTCCTGGTCGCGCAGATCAATGCGGCCGTCGATCGGCACGTGGATGAACTGCGCCAGCGCCACGCGGTGAG
This sequence comes from Pseudomonadota bacterium, assembly GCA_026398785.1. Lineage (GTDB taxonomy): Bacteria > Pseudomonadota > Gammaproteobacteria > Steroidobacterales > Steroidobacteraceae > RPQJ01. The sequence goes on from JAPLSF010000212.1 coordinate 19,039, forward strand.
CGTCGAACGCTGATCATCGACCGGACGGGTCTTCACCCACGCAATCGGCGGCCCTC
>JAPLSF010000356.1 GCA_026398785.1 Pseudomonadota bacterium
GCCGGGCCTCACTTGGCAGCCTTCTCCGAGAACGCCTTCTTCTCGACGTTCCAGCGGTCGACCAGCGCCTGCAGTTCGTCGAGCGCCGCGTTGTGCTTCTTGGCGTGGATCGCCTCGACAGCGGTCTTGTTCTCGGCGAGCTTCGGGTCGGCCGGATCCAGCGCGGCCAGTTGCTCGGCCTGGTCCTGATCGAGGCAAGGCAGGTAAGTCTCCTGCACGTTCTTCGCGTAGTCCTTCACCAGGGTCTGTGCCGCCAGCATTTCCTCCTTGGTCGCGGACGCGCCGTTCGGCAGCGACTGCGGGGCCTGCGGATAAACGCAAGTGGCAGCCTCGGCGGCAGCGCTCAACACCAACAGGGCCGGGGCCAGGGCAAGGGCGGTCAGCATCTTCATGTCGTTGGAACCTCAATAGTGCCAGTGGGCGCGCAGCCGGCCAGGTCGGCTGGCGGATCGCGGACGGGCACTATACCGCAGCCTCAGGGCGGTCCGGACCGGGTCGAAATGGTCCGGATGGAGCCGCATGGTAGCGGACCGGGTCCTTCTGGCGGGACACGGGGTTGGCAGGGTGCCGGGGGTTCGTGTCCAATGCGCCCTCCGCCCGACGGTACCCGCCTGGAATCCCCACGATGAATCTCCTGAAATCGACCGTTGCTGCCGTCAACACTGCCACCGAGGCCTTCGAACTCGGTCATTTCATTGGTGGACACGAGGTCGCCGGAGCCTCCGGCCGCAAGGGGATCGTGCACAACCCGGCCACCGGCCAGGTGCGGGGCGAAGTGGCCTATGCCAGCGCCGACGAGACCCGCACGGCCATCGCCGCGGCAGAAGCCGCGCTGCATGCATGGTCGGGCACGCCGCCGCTGCAGCGCGCTCGGATCATGTTCAGGTTCAAGGCGCTGCTCGAGGAACACACCGACGAACTGGCGCGGCTGATCACGGTCGAGCACGGCAAGGTCTTTTCGGACGCGCGCGGCGAAGTCATCCGCGGCACCGAGGTCGTCGAGTTTGCCTGCGGTATCCCGCAGATGCTGAAGGGCGAGTTCAGCGAGAACGTCGGCACCAATGTCGACAGCTGGTCGCAGCGCCAGCCGGTCGGCGTGTGCGCCGGCATCACGCCGTTCAACTTTCCGGCCATGGTGCCGATGTGGATGTTCCCCGTCGCGATCGCGTGCGGCAACACGTTCGTGCTGAAGCCGTCCGAGAAGGATCCGAGCTGTCCCATGCGTGTGGCGCAACTGCTCAAGCAGGCCGGGCTGCCGGATGGCGTGTTCAACGTCGTCAACGGCGATCGCGAAGCGGTGGACACGCTGCTCACGGATCCGCGCGTCGGCGCCATCAGCTTCGTCGGCTCGACACCGGTCGCCGAATACATCTATCGCACGGCATCGACGCACGGCAAGCGCGTGCAGGCGCTCGGCGGCGCGAAGAATCACATGGTCGTGATGCCCGATGCCGACACCGAAAACGCGGCCAGCGCGCTGATCGGCGCTGCGTACGGATCAGCCGGCGAGCGCTGCATGGCGATCTCGGTGGCCGTTGCCGTGGGCGGCGCGGCCGATCCGCTGGTCGATGCGCTGCAGCGTCAGCTGAAGCAGCTGAAGGTCGGCTCGGGGCTCGACGACGGCGTCGAGATGGGCCCGCTCGTGACCCGGGAACATCGCGATCGCGTCAGCGGTTACGTGGACCTCGGCGTGCAGGAAGGAGCGAAGCTCGTCGTCGACGGACGCGGCCTGCGCGTGCAGGGTCACGAAGACGGCTACTTCATCGGGCCGTGCCTGTTCGACGGCGTCGAGCCGCAGATGCGGATCTACAAGGAAGAGATTTTCGGGCCGGTGCTGTGCGTCGTGCGCGCGCCGGACCTGGCAACGGCGACCCGTCTCGTCAACGAGCACGAGTTCGGCAATGGCACGGCCATCTTTACCGCGAGCGGCGAGGCTGCCCGCACGTTCACGCAGGGCGTGCAGGCCGGCATGGTTGGAATCAACGTGCCGATTCCGGTGCCCATGGCTTTTCACTCCTTCGGCGGCTGGAAGCGCTCGCTGTTCGGGGCCCTGCACGTGCACGGCCCGGACGGCGTGCGCTTCTACACGCGGCTCAAGACCGTGACCTCGCGCTGGCCTACCGCGCGCAGGGAAAGTGCGCAATTCGTCATGCCAACGATGAAGTAACGGTAAACTTCGCCTACCTTACGCGCGGCCGTAGCTCAGCTGGATAGAGCATCAGGCTTCGAACCTGAGGGTCGGGGGTTCGAATCCCTCCGGCCGCGCCAGTCAATACACCCAGGGATCAACCTCCAGGCCGGCGGGGCTAAGACTCTCGTCGTGCCGTTCAGAGAGCACGATGCACAGACCTTATTCGCGTTCATTGCTGCTGCGGGCCGCCATTGCCCTGCAGCTCATTCCTGCCCTCGCCGTCGCTGACGATGCCGGGGCTGGCGCCGCAGGCGCCGGGCTCGAAGTCATCACGGTCACCGCGCAGAAAGTCAGCGAAGACCTGCAGAAGACGGGAGCAGCCGTCACGGCGATTTCAGGTGACGTACTGGTCAGCGCCGGCGTGTACGACATCCGCGGCGTGCAGAACCTGATGCCGCTGGTCCGGTTCCAGGCGGAGAACGCCTCGACCGAACTCTATATCCGCG
>JAPLSF010000118.1 GCA_026398785.1 Pseudomonadota bacterium
GGCGACGATGGAAGGCGTGGTGCGGTCACCCTCGCTGTTCTCGATCACGCGGGGCTTGCCGCCGTCCATGATCGCGACGCAGGAGTTGGTGGTGCCGAGGTCGATGCCGATGACTTTTGCCATGGTGGTGCAAGCTCCGGGAGAAGGCGTGAAATGTCGTTGCCGGCTAGTTGGGGGTCGATCGGCCGGGATTCAAGAACGGGAGGCGTTTAGTTGGCCACATCCGGGCTGCGGGCGATGACGACGCGGGCCGGCCGGAGCAGGCGTCCGTTGAGCGTAAAGCCCTTCTGGACGACGGCCAGGACGCTGCCGACCGGGTGGTCCGCCGTGGGCTGGGCCATGATCGCCTCGTGCAACTCGGGGTTGAAGCTCTGGCCGACAGGGTCCATGACGGCGATGCCCGCCCTTTCGAACGCCTTGTCGACCATCCGCAGCGTGGCCAGCGCGCCCTCGACGAATTTGGCGGCTTCGGGGGCCGCACCCGCTGCTGCGAGCCCGAGTTCAAGGGTGTCGCGGACCTCGATCATGTCGGCGGCAAAGCGCTCGACCGCGAACCGGTGAGCCGACTCCACGTCGCGCTGTGCCCGCTTGCGGACGTTTTCCATCTCGGCCAGGGCCCTGAGCTGGGCTTCGCGGGCCTCCTGCAACTGAGCCTGGGCGGCGGACAGTTCTGCATCGGCCGAGGCAGCCGTGTCCGGGGTGTCCTGCCCGGGGGCCGGGGTCGCCGGATCGAATTCGGGGTTCGTGCTCATTTGACCTGCCTGCAAGCAATGGACGCCGGCCCGCGGGACCCCGCAAGAGGCCCCTGGCGCGGCTACTGGCCCGCTAGATCGGGCCTAGCGGCGGGAATTCAAGGCGGAGCCCAGTAATCGGGCGGTGACGTCGACGATAGGGATGACCCGGTCGTAGGCCATGCGGGTCGGGCCGATGACGCCCAGGACCCCGACAGTCTCGTTGTCGAGCGCGTACGGGGCCGTGACCAGGCTGCAGTTGTCCAGGATCTGATACCCCGATTCCTGGCCGATGAAAATCTGGACACCCTCGGCACCCAGGCTCTGGTCGAGCAGGTGCAGGATGTCGCGCTGCGACGTGAAGGCATCGAACAGGCGGCGCAGCTTTTCGACGTTCGAGAGTTCGGCGAACTCCATCAGATTGGTCTCGCCCGCAAGCACGTACTCGGGCCCGCCCTGGTGGTTGCCCTCGCCGACCGCCTGCTGCGCCACGTGGATCGCGTCGCGCATCAGCTGGTTCAGCGTTTCACCGGCCTGCGTCAGCTCTGCCACGATGTCCAGACGGATCTGGGTGAGTTCCTTGCCGACGAACTGCTGGTTGAGAAAGTTCGCCGCGCGGCGCAGCTCTTCAGCCGAGTAATAGCGTTCGAGGTGGACGACGCGGTTCTGCACGTCGCGGCCGTTGATCACCATCACGGCGAGCACGCGGTTCTCCGACAGCGGCAGGAATTCGATCTGGCTGAGCGACTGATGGGGCTGCCGCGGGATCGTCACGACGCCGGCCAGGTGCGTCAGCGAGGACAGCATCTGCGAAGCGACTGCAACGAGCGCCTTGGGGTCGCGGTCTGCTTCCTGTTCGAGCCGCTGGCTCAGCTCGTGCAGCATGTGTGCGTCGTCGGGGCGCTGTCGCTGCCGCAACAGCGTGTCGACGAAAAAGCGGTAGCCCTTGTCGGTGGGCACACGACCGGCCGAGGTGTGCGGCGACGCGACGAAGCCGTATTCCTCGAGGTCCGCCATGACGTTGCGGACCGTGGCAGCGCTGAGATTGAGCCCCGAATCACGGGAGAGGTTGCGCGAACCGACGGGTTGTCCCTCGCGGATATAGCTCTCGACCAGCACCCGCAGCAGGTGCTGCGCGCGCTCAGTCAGGGGATCGTCGGGTATTTCGTGCATGGCCACCGCGAACCTAGCGTGTGCTTTTCCGCCAAGTCAAGCAACGCATTTGCGCCATCAAGACCATGGAATCGCGCTGGCCGCTGCGCTCTGCCCCATGCTAAAAGGCAGGCCACCCTATGGACACACGCCCTCCCGGCCGAACCTGTGTCGCTCTCGCTGGCCGTGCGGTCGATCCGCGCGTGGGCGAAGCCATGCGCACGCTGGCACAGCACCTGCTTGGCAAAGGCTACACGGTGCGCGTCGTTGCGGACGAAGCGCTGGCGCTGGAAGGTGCAGGCGTCCACGCCGTGCCCGAACCCGATCTCGCGCTCGACGCCGGCCTGATCGTCGCAATCGGCGGCGACGGCACCATGCTGCATGCCGCACGCATGGCCGCCATGGCCGACGTCCCCGTGCTCGGTATCAACCGCGGCCGACTTGGGTTCCTGGCCGACGTCGGGCCCGAGCAGATGCTGCAGAGCCTCGACGATGCGCTCGGCGGCCGTTGCCAGGCCGAGCGGCGCATGCTGCTCGCGGCGCAAGTCCTGGCGGACGGCAGACCCATCGAGGCGCTCGCCCTGAACGATGTCGTCGTCGCCAAGCGCGAAACCGGACGCATGGTCGACGTGCGCACGTGGGTCAACGGCGATTACGTGAATACGCACGTGGGCGACGGCTTCATCATCGCCACACCCACGGGTTCGACGGCCTACGCGTTGTCGTGCGGCGGTCCGATCGTGCATCCCAGCCTCGACGCTGTCGTCCTCGTGCCGGTGTGCCCACACACGTTGTCAGACCGTCCGATCGTCGTGCCGGCCGGCAGCGTCGTCGAAATCGAGCTGGCCGACCGCTTCGAATCGCGTGCCCAGGTCGTCTGCGACGGCATCGTGCTCTGCGATCTCGACCCGGGCGTGCGTCTGCGAATCGAGCGCGCCAAGGTCAGCGCCACGCTGCTGCATCCGCCGGGACACGACTATTACCGGATCCTGCGGTCCAAGCTGCACTGGGGCCGCGGCACGCGCGATGGGCAACCGCCCGGCGCCTGAACCGCGGGCCCATCTGAATGCTGACACACCTGCAGATCCGGGATTTCGCCATCGTCGAGGCCGTCGAACTCGAGTTCGGCCGCGGCTTCACCGTGCTCACGGGCGAAACCGGCGCGGGCAAGTCGATCCTGATCGATGCGCTGCTGCTGGCCGTCGGCGGCCGCGCGGACAGCGGATCAGTGCGGCACGGAGCGGAGCGAGCCGAAGTCAGCGCGACGTTCGCGCTGTCCGGCAACGCGGCGGCCCTGGCGTGGCTCGACGAGCAGTCGATCGAACACGAAGGTGAATGCCAGTTGCGACGGGTCGTCGGCGCCGATGGCCGCGGCCGCGCGTACCTGAACGGACTGACGGTGCCGGTGCAATCGTTGCGGGCACTCGGCGAACTGCTGGTCGACGTGCATGGGCAACTCGAATTTCAATCGCTGTCGCGACGCGGTTACCAGCGTGAAACGCTGGACGGCAGCGGCCAGCTCACCGCACAGAACGCAGTCGTGCGCACCGCACATGCTGCCTGGCAGACGCTCGACGAACAGCGCGCCACCTTCGAACAGCGCCTGCGCGAGCGCGAAGCGCGGCTCGAGCTCCTGCGTCATTTCGTCACCGAACTGCAGGCGCTCGATCCCAGGCCGGGCGAAGCCGCCGCGGTGATCGAAGAGCGCAGGCGAATCTCGAGTCTGGGCCGCCTGGCTGACGGCACCGCACAGGTCGAAGCCCTGCTCGCCGGCGACGACGGTGGCGTCACGTCGGCACTCGCGCGCTCACAAGGCGTCCTGCGACAGCTCGTCGGCCTCGACGCGGCGCTCGAGCCCGTGGCGACGCAGCTCGAGGAAGCGACGATTGCCGCGCGCGAAGCGCTTTCGAGCCTGCGCCGTTACACCGCTGCACTCGATGCTGATCCTGCGCGACAGGAATGGATCGAAGCGCGACTGGCAGCACTCGAAGGTGTCGCACGCAAACACCGTATCGAAACAAGTGAGTTGCCGGCCTTGCGCGTGACGCTCGCTGCAGAACTTGCGGAACTCGAAGCCGGCGCGGTGAGCGCAGCGGAATTGCAGCAACGACTCGCGGCGGCTTGCGAGCTTTACGTTGCCGCCACGAAGATCCTCACCCAGGGACGGCAGCAGGCGGCGGCGGCACTGGACCGCAAGGTCACTGAGCTCATGCAGGCACTCGGTATGCCGGGCGGCGTATTCGCCACGCGGGTCGAGCCGCAGGATCCGCCGCTGTTCTCGGCGCACGGCAACGACGAAATCGAGTTTCTTGTCAGCGCCAATCCGGGGCAGCCACCGCGTCCACTGGCAAGAGTCGCCTCAGGCGGCGAGCTCTCGCGGATCAGTCTGGCCCTGCAGGTGGCGGCCGTCGAAGCCGCTCATCTCCCCTGCCTGGTCTTCGACGAAGTCGATGCCGGCGTGGGTGGCGCCGTGGCCGAGATGGTCGGGCGTCAATTGCACGCGCTGGCCGGCAAGGGCCAGGTGCTGTGCGTGACGCACCTGCCACAGGTCGCGTCGCAGTCGGATCATCAGTTGCGCGTGTCCAAGCACGTCACGGACGGCAAGACGCGCACGCGGATCGAAGCCCTGGGCGAGGCGGCCCGCATCGAAGAGCTGGCCCGCATGCTCGGTGGCACAACCATCACGGACCGCACGCGCGAGCACGCGCGCGAAATGCTGGCCGCGGCGCGTCCGCCAGGCGCTCCACCGCAGGCCGGCTCCCCGCCCAGGGCCGGGCGCGCTATGGGCGCTTCGGGCGGTAAGGACAAGCCTCGCGCACGCAGTGGCCGTGCAGGGTGAGCGAGTGATCGGTGATCTCGAAACCGAGGCGCCCGGCGATCCGCCGCTGCCGTTCCTCGATATCCTCGTCTGAGAACTCCTCGACGTGGCCGCAGTCTATGCAAACGATATGGTCGTGATGCATGCCCTCGTTGAGTTCGAACACCGCGGTGCCGCCCTCAAAATGATGGCGCGTCACCAGGCCCGCGGACTCGAATTGAGTCAGCACCCGGTAGACCGTGGCGAGGCCGATGTCCTCGTTGAGTTCGAGCAGGCGTCGGTAGACGTCTTCGGCGCTCATGTGCCGCACGGTCGTGCTGGCGAGAATCTCGAGAATCTTCAGGCGCGGCGCAGTGATCTTGAGGCCAGCGCGGCGCAGTTGCGAAGGTTCCACGGAATTGTTCCTTGCGGGCCGAGTGCTGCGCCGAAGCGCGGTTGGGTTATGATCGCGCCGCATTATCTCCGGGCCGGCCCGGTAACTCCAGACAGCAGAAGCCACCACGCATGAGCGCGTTTTCCCGAGCCGCCTTTTCCCTGCGATGCTGGCCGATCCGTTCGACCCACAGCGCTGGGACTACATCTACACCCTCCAGCGCGGGCGGGAAAGGAGCCGGGATCGCGCGCATTTCATCGTGCGGTTCGAAGGCGACAAGGTCAGCCGCGTCGAGAAGCCCGGCCTGGCCGTACTGCCGCAGGTCACCGGGCAGCAGAAGACGCCAGCCGAGGCTCAGGCCCCAGCCCCGACGGAAGGCACCGCCCCGGCACGGCCA
>JAPLSF010000237.1 GCA_026398785.1 Pseudomonadota bacterium
ATCGATCTTGCCGTCGGAATCGCAGGTGATGTCCGCCAGCACGCCCGTGCGGGCGGGACGCTCGTCGAGGCGGTGCACCGGCATGATCGGGAACAGCTGATCGATGGCCCAGCTGTCGGGCAGCGACTGGAAGATCGACAGGTTGCAGAAGTAGATGTCGCTCAGGATCGTCTCGAGGCCTTCGAGTTCCTCGGGCACCGAATCCAGCTTGCGGCAGAGATCACGGATCTTGGCGCAGGTGGCCCAATAAAGCCGCTCGACCAGGCCGCGGGCTTCGAGGCCGAGGTAACCGACGCTGAACATCTGCAGCGCCTGCTCGCGGGCCTGCAGCGCGTCGTGATAACACTCGACCAGCCGGCGCTCGGAAACCGAGCGGTAGGCGTCGAGCAGATCCTTCACCGGCTGCGGAATCTCCTTGCCACGGACCAGCTGTTCGTCGGCGTCGGTCACGCGGAAGCGGTCGAGCTGCGAGCTGCCGAGCACGTCGCAGATCAGCAGGCTGTGGTGCGCGGCGATCGCGCGGCCCGATTCGCTGACGATGACCGGATGCTCGATGCCGCGGGCGTTGCACACGTTCGCGATGCGGTAGACCACGTCGCTCGCATATTCGGCGAGCGTGTAGTTCATCGACGATTCGTAATTGGTGCGGCTGCCGTCGTAGTCGACGCCGAGTCCGCCGCCGATGTCGATGTACTGCAGGCCGGCGCCCATCTGCTTCAGCTCGGCGTAGACGTGCGCGAGCTCCGTCACGGCGTCCTTCACGCGGCGTATGTCCTGCAGCTGGCTGCCTGGGTGGCAGTGCACGAGCTGCAGGCAGTCCTCTAAGCCGTGTTCCTTGAGCACGCCGACGAGGTCGAGTATTTCGGTGACGAACAGGCCGAACTTGCTCTTTTCGCCCGATGATTCGCGCCAGCGGCCGGCGCCCTCACTGGCGAGCTTCACGCGCACGCCGAGGCGCGGACGCACGTCGTACTTCTTCGCGTGCTTGAGGATCAGGGCCAGCTCGCTGAAATTCTCGACCACTGGAATGATCGTGCGGCCGAGCTTCGCGGCGAGGATCACGGCTTCGATGTAACTGTCGTCCTTGAAGCCGTTGCAGATTATCAGCCGCTCGGACTCGCCTTCGGTCAGCGCCATCACGGCGAGCAGCTCGGGCTTGGAGCCCACCTCGAGGCCGAAACCGAACTCGCGGCCGTAGCCGTAGATTTCCTCGACCACCAGCCGCTGCTGGTTGACCTTGATCGGGAACACCGCGCAATAGCGGCTCGTGTATTCGTTCTCCGCAATCGCAGTGGCGAACGCGTCACGCAACCGCGTCAGGCGGTGACGCAGGATGTCCGAGAAGCGGACGACCACGGGCGTGGACAGGTCACGCGCAGCAAGACCGGTGACGACCTCGTGCAGGTCGATTTCCCGGCCCTCGGTCCAGTCGGGACGCACGATGGCGTGGCCAGCGGCATTGATGCCGAAGTAGCCGTTGCCCCAGGCGTTGACGCCGTAGAGGTCGAGCGAGTCCTCGACGTTCCAGGGGCCGGTGTAGCCAGTCTTGCGTTCGGGGTTTTCCACTGTCTTGGTCGTTCCACCTGTGTCCGGCGTTCGGGCCGGAAAAAACAGGCGCGCACGATAGTCAGAAGCAGGGGCTACGTAAATAGAAATCTAGGGCAGGAAGGGCCGGAAGGGCAGGAAGGGCAGGAAGGGCAGGAAGGATAGGAAGGATAGGAAGGATAGGAAGGGTAGGAAAGGCAGAGGGGAAGCGCTCGTCACCTCCGACTCTTCCCTTCCTACCCTTCCTACCCTTCCCGGCCTTCCTGGCCTTCCTCCCCCCTATCCGCGTGCGACCGCGCGCGCGGGGTCCCGCGACCACTCGCTCCAGCTGCCGGGGTAGAGGCATGGATGATTCAGCGCGCCGGGCACGTGGCCCGCGACCGGGTCGATCGGCTCGACCTCACCACGATAGCGCTCCGCGGCGCGGGCATCGAGTACCCGACGCTGCGAATCGAGCGCAGCCGCCTGCGTGGTATCGGCATCGACATGCGCGCCGGCATCGGGACGTGCCGCGAAGTCACCGGCCGGGCGCGACGGCGCCGGATCCGTCGTCGTCGGCAGTCCGAGCTGCAGCCAGCGACGCATGCCGCCATCCATGACGGCAACGTGCCGATGGCCGAGCCACTTCGACGTCATCCACCAGAAACGCGACGCCCACATGCCGGTGGCGTCGTCATACGCGAGCAGCAGCGAATCGTCGTCGACACCCCAGCGCCGCAGCCGCGCGGCGAAGTCCTGCGGATCGGGCAGGGGATGCCGGCCACTCTTCGGCGACGTCGGTCCCGCGAGGTCGTGATGCAGGTCGGCGTGGACGGCGCCAGGCAGATGATCTCGCAGGTACGCCTCACGGCCTGCTGCGGGACGCGCCAGTTCGTAGCGGCAGTCGAAAAGCAGCAGGCGCGAATCCCCGAGCAGATCGGCGACCTGTTCCGCGCTCACCAGTGTTTGCCATGGCATCGTCGCTTCCTCCGTGGCTGCCAGTACAATCCGGATGCACCTGCGCCGCAAGGGGCGCGGCGGAGGATTCATGGCCATCGAAATCTACTGGGGCAGCGGCAGCCCTTACTCCTGGCGCGTGCTGCTCGCGCTCGAATACAAGCGCCTCGCCTACGACTCGCACCTGCTGCAGTTCTCGAAGCAGGAGCACAAGTCGCCGCAGATGCTGCGGATGAATCCGCGTGGCCGGGTGCCCGTGCTCAAGGACGGCGACTACGTCGTGTTCGAGTCGCTGGCCTGCCTGCTCTACCTCGACCGCAAGTACCCCGAGTATCCGCTCTTCGGCACGTCCGCCGAGGAGGCCGGGACGATCATGCGTGTCATTTGCGAGTATCAGGCGTATGCCGAACACTCCGTGACGCAGATCGTGTCCGCGGTGTTCCTCGACCAGCTCGACCAGCAGGCCGAAGAAGTCACCAAGGCGATGCACATCGTCGGCGGTGAGGCCCGCACGATCGAGGGTCGGCTCAGCAAGTCGGACTGGCTCGTCGGTGAGCGGCCGTCGGCGGCCGACCTGACGGTCTTTCCGGGCATCATGCTGCTGCGCCGTGCCATGGAAAAACGCGAGGCCGGCGACCTCCGCTCACGCTTCCTGCCGATGGAATCGACCTACCCGGCAATCGCCCGCTGGATTCAGCGCATGGAACAGCTGCCGGGGTACGAGCGGTCCTATCCTCCGCACTGGCGCGACCTGGCCAACCGGAGCTGACCGCGTTCGCGGGGGAGGGTGCATCCGACCCCGCAAGGTTTCGCGGTAAACTAAACTGGATGCCAGCCGCCCGCAGGGGGTCGGCCAGACAGGATCTCCACCAGAAAAATCATGACCAGCTATCCCGTGCACGTCGTCTTCCCCGGCCGCCTGATTTTCGTCGGCTTCGGCAGCATTGGTCAGGGCGTATTGCCACTGATCCTGCGCCATGTCGGCATCCAGGCAGACCAGATAACGATCGTCACCGCCGACGAGGCCGGTGCGGCGATCGCGCAGGAATACGGCGTGCGTTTCGTGAGGCACGCGCTGACGCGCCAGAACTTCAAGAACGTGCTCGACCCGATCGTGGGCCGTGGCGACTTCCTGCTGAACCTGTCGGTCGACGTGTCGTCGATCGCGCTGATCAAGTTCTGCTGGGAAAAGGGGTCGCTCTACCTCGACACCTGCATCGAGCCGTGGCCAGGTGGCTACACCGATCCGACGATCTCGCCGGCGCGCCGCACCAATTACGCCCTGCGCGAAGAAGCGCTCGCGCTCAAGGATTCCAAGCAGCGCGCGCCGACGGCGGTGCTCACGCACGGCGCGAACCCGGGCCTCGTCTCCCACCTCGTGAAGCAGGCGCTGCTCAACATCGCCTCGGACACCGGCGTCGAGACGGTCGAGCCGGCGACGCGTGCCGACTGGGCGGCGCTCGCGCACAAGCTGGGCGTGAAAGTGATCCACGTCGCCGAGCGCGACACGC
>JAPLSF010000261.1 GCA_026398785.1 Pseudomonadota bacterium
GTGCCTGCACGCGTGCGGCGAACGGTCTCGGCGCCCTCGATCAGCATCTCGAGCGCGGTTCGCACGTGCTTGTAGAGCAACCGGCCCTCGGCGGTCGGCACCAGCGAACGTCCGGTGCGGGAGAAGAGCGGCACGCCGAGATCCTGCTCGAGCACCTGGATCTGGTAGCTCACGGCCGGGTGCGTCAGGCACAGTTCTTCGGCCGCCTCGCGTACACTTTCGCGGCGCGTCGTGGCCTCGAATCCCTTCAGGGCATTCAAGGGCGGCAGCTTCCGCAGGTCGATCTTGTTGCGCAAACGGTTCTCCGGCTCAGGGCACGAGCACGATCTTGCCTGTCTGCGCCTTGCCGAGGAAGTCGGATTGCGCCACGGCGATGTCTGCGAGCGGGTAAACGGCACGTATCACTGGTTGCAGCGCACCCTGCTGGATCAGGTCCACCAGGCGAGCGAACACCGCCGGTGTCGTCACCGTGCACCCCAACAGACGCAGATCCTTGAGATAGAGCGTGCGCAGGTCGAGCGGCACGACGGGCCCGGCGATCGCTCCTGCGACGGCATAGCGCCCGCCTCGCTTCAGCACGTCCAGCAGGTCGGCGAATGCCGCACCACCGACCACGTCGACGACGACGTCCACCGATTCGCGGCCCAGCGCTTGGACCGGATTCGCATCGCGCTCGATGACCTGCTGCGCGCCCAGCGCGAGGACATCCGGCGCCTTGTCGCGCGTCGTCACGGCAACGACGCGTGCCCCGCGCAGTCGAGCCAGTTGCACGACCGCGGAACCGACCCCGCCCGAGGCTCCCGTCACGAGCACGGTTTCACCCTGGGCGACGGCCGCGCGGGTGAGGAGATTCTCGGCCGTGCCGTAGGCGCACGGGAACGAGGCCAGTTCGACGTCCGTCAATGCGCTCTCGATCAGGGATACGTTGTTCGCTGGCACGGTGACGAACTCGGCAAACCCGCCGTCGCGTTCCAGCCCGACATAGCCGACGTTCTCCAATGAACCATCCGCTGGACGCAGGACGGGGTCGACCAGCACGCGTTCGCCGATCCTTGCCGCGGCGACGCCCGCGCCAACCGCGACGATCCGTCCGCACGCGTCGGTGCCCTGGATGCGCGGGAAGACGAACGGGTTGCCGGCCCAGCCACCATCCGTCGCCGGGTTCGCCGTCTGCGCCGCGGCTGCGTCGGTCGCCGTCGTCACCGACTTTGAATACCAGCCAATCCGCGTGTTGATGTCCGTATTGTTGACGGCTGCCGCGCCGACCTGCACCAGCACCTCGCCCGCCGCGGGCGTCGGCACCGGAACGTCGTCGCGGTACTCGAGCTGCTCGAGGCCGCCGTGGCCCTTGAGCAGGACTGCTTTCATGGTGCGCGGAATCATGGTGTGGACACGCAGCGGAAAGTGGTCATTGCCAGCCCGCGCGCTGATATCCCTCGTCGGGGATCACGTAATAGTCGCCCTTGTCGGCGCAGAAGATGTGGCCTTCGGTGACCAGGCCGGTGGGCCCGTCGAACAGGCCGGTGGCGATCGAAATCCGCTCCGGGTTCGCATCCGCCTGCCAGAACAGCGTCGACCCGCACTGCGAGCAGAACGCGCGTCGGGCAGTGTTCGAAGCGCGATACCAGCGCACGTGCCCGCCACGTAGCAGTTTGAAATCGCTCGTCGCCGCGCTGGTCGCGGACAGGTAATGCCCGGTCTGCTTGCGACACTGCGTGCAGTGGCAGGCGATGGAATTGCGCATTGGACCGTGCACTTCGAAGGCGGTCTCACCGCAAAGGCAAGAACCACGGTGCAGTGTGGTCATGCCGTTTTCCTCGCCCGGGCCTTCGTCTTCGTGCCGGGCGTGACGAACAGGTCGGCGAGTTGCTCGATCATCGCGTTGCCAAGCTGCTCGACGTCCGCGATCGCGACCGCCCGCTGGTAGAAGTCCGTCACGTCGTGACCGATGCCGATCGCAACCAGCTCCACGGGCGAGCGGGTCTCGATCCACTTCACGACGTTGCGCAGGTGCTGCTCCAGGTAACCACCGGGATTGGCCGAGAGCGTAGCCTCGCACAGCGGCACGCCGTCGGATATCGCCATCAGGATCCGGCGCTGCTCGCTGCGGCGCAGCAGGCGCTCGTGTGCCCAGAGCAGGGCCTCGCCATCGACATTGTCCTTGAGCAGGTCTTCCTTGAGCATCACGCCGAGGTGTCTGCGGGCGCGCCGATACGGCACATCCGCCGGTTTGTAGACGATGTAACGCAGGTCCGTCAGGCGACCTGGCGCGGACGGACGGCCAGCCTTGAGCCAGTCCTCGCGCGCTTGCCCACCGCTCCACTTCTGCGTGGTGAAGCCGAGGATTTCGACTTTGACGCCGCAACGCTCGAGTGTGCGTGCGAGTACGTCCGCGCAGAGCGCTGCAACCATGATGGGCCGGCCGCGCATCGAACCCGAGTTGTCGAGCAGGACGGTGACGACCGTGTCCTTGAAGTCGGTGTCGGATTCTTCGCGAAACGCGAGGGGAGCCAGCGGATCGGTAACGACGCGCGCGAGGCGCGCCTGTCTTGCGAGCAGCAGGCGTTCGAGCTTGATCGCGAGCCGCGCCACGGCTGGCTGCAACGCGCGCGATTCGCGGTCGAGGTTGCCGCGTAACCGGCCTACTTCGTCGTCCGTGCACAACTCGGTTGCACCCACGATCTCGTCGTGCGCCGCGGTGAAGACGCGGTAATGCCGGTTCGGATGATCAGAATCGTCGTACATCGGCTCGCGCTGCATGCGCTCACCCGAGGGCTCGGCTTCCGGCTTGCGCTCGGGCTCGTCCTGCGCGTCGAGTCGCGAGCCCACGACTTCGCCCGCATTGAGTTCGGGCGCGTCCTGGTCCATTGCGCCGCCCTGCTTCTTGACCGCGCCAAGCGGGTCGGCACCGGCGTCGTCACCGGGAACAACGGCTGCGATCGTCTTGACCGCAGACTTGCGCCGTTCGGCGGCCGCGCCGAGTTCGTGACCGAGATCGAGGTCTTCGACCAGGTCGTGGACCGCAAATGCATAGCGCTGCTGGTCGCCGACGCTGGCCGCGAGCGACTCGAGGCCCGCCTCGGCACGCTTACGCAGGTCGTCCCGCCAGCGCAGCATGAGTTCGGCTGCAGCAGGCGGTGGCGGCAGGCCGGTGAGCTTTTCGCGGACCAGCAGAGCCAGGGCCTGCGCCATGGGTGAGGGACGTGCGCCGAATGGCGTCGAGCTCGTCTTGCGCGTCAACTGCTCGACCAGCGCCGCGGTGAGGTTCTGCGCCACACCCGCGAGGACATTGCTGCCCAGCGACTGGCAGCGCATGTCTTCGACCGCATCGAAAATTTCGCGCGCACGGTGGCCGGTGGGCCGGAACCGGGCATGCAGCACCGGGTCGTGATACGCGCTGCGCAGCGCCAGGTGATCGGCATGGCCACGAACGCGGGCCGCATCGGCTTCTGAGAGCGGCCACTTCACCGGCGGCAGGCGCACGGAGTTCGAGGTCTGGCCGGGCAGGCTCGGTCCGAACGTGACGTCGAGTTCTTTCGCTCCCGCCAGCGCACGCGTGGTCTGCACTAGCGCACGCTCGCCGCGTTCTGCGGGAGCCAGCGGCGCCCGGTGTGGCCGGTTGCTCAAACTACCTTCACGCGGGTGATCGCCTCCGGCAGTTCGGCGGCGAAGGCACGCTGGTAGAACTCGGCGACGGTCGGCCGTTCGAGTTCGTCGCACTTGTTGAGGAAGGTGACGCGGAAAGCGAGCCCGATGTCGCCGAAGATCTGCGCGTTCTCCGCCCAGGCGATGACCGTGCGCGGACTCATCACGGTGGAGAGGTCGCCGTTCATGAAGCCGTTGCGCGTCATGTCGGCCACGCGGACCATCGCCATGATCGTGCGCCGGCCCTCGGTCGTGTCGTACGCAGGAGTCTTGGCCAGCACGATCGCCGCTTCGGCGTCGTGGTCGAGGTAGTTGAGCGTGGTGACGATCGACCAGCGATCCATCTGGCCCTGGTTGATCTGCTGCGTGCCGTGGTACAGGCCGCTCGTGTCGCCGAGACCGATCGTGTTGGTGGTGGCGAACAGTCGAAAGTAGGGATGCGGGCTGATGATGCGGTTCTGGTCGAGCAGCGTCAGCTTGCCGCTCGCTTCGAGCACGCGCTGGATCACGAACATCACGTCCGGGCGGCCCGCGTCGTACTCGTCGAACACGAGCGCGATCGGACGCTGCAGCGCCCAGGGCAGCAGGCCTTCCCGGAATTCCGTGACCTGCCTGCCGTCCTTGACAACGATGGCGTCGCGGCCGACGAGGTCGATGCGGCTCACGTGGCCGTCGAGGTTGATGCGGATCAGCGGCCAGTTCAGGCGCGCGGCCACCTGCTCGATGTGGGTCGACTTACCCGTGCCGTGGTAGCCCTGCACCATCACGCGCCGGTTGTGGCGAAATCCCGCTAGGATCGCGAGCGTGGTGTCGGGATCGAAGCGGTAGCTGTCGTCGCGGTCGGGCACGTATTCGCTGTGCTGCGAAAACGCCGGCACCAGCATGTCGCTATTGACGCCAAAGTCGCGCGCCGGAATCTCGATGTCCGGCCGCAGGGGAATCAGCTCGTCGGAAGCCGTCATGTCATGAGCCCAGGTGAATCCACGCCGACTTCGTCTGGGTGTAGCTCAGCAGGCCTTCGAGGCACTTGTCGCCGCCCTGTCCGGATTGCTTGTGGCCGAGAAATGGCGACGTCGGGTCGCCGTGGTCGAAGCAGTTGACGTAGGTCGTGCCCGCCTCGAGGCCACGCACGGCCTCGTGCGCCGAACGCAGGTTGCTGGTCCAGACCGAGCCGGCGAGACCGTAGATCGTTTCGTTGGCGATGCGCAGCGCGTCCTGCAGGCCATCGACTTCGATCAGCGCCGCTACCGGCCCGAAAATCTCTTCCTGTGCGATCGTCATGCCGTTGTTGACGTTGGTGAACAGCGCCGGGTTGACGTAATAGCCCGGCCGGTCCGGCACGTCGCCGCCGAACTCGAGCCTGGCGCCCTCTGCGCTGCCCTTGGCGATGTAGCCAAGCACCCGCTCGTGCTGCTTTTTCGTGACCAGCGGCCCCATGTTCGTCGCGGGATCGAGCGGATCGCCGGCTACGTACGCCTGCGCCCCACGCGCGATAAAGCGGGCGGTGAACTCCTGCGCAATGCGCTTGTCGACGAGCAGGCGCGAACCCGCGCTGCAGACTTCGCCCATCACGCCAAAGATGCCATTGATGGCGTAGGTGACGGCGCGATCCATGTCTTCGAGATCCGCGAGGAAGATTTGCGGCGACTTGCCGCCGCACTCGAGACTCACGCGCTTCATGTTCGACTGGCCGGCGTAGACGAGCATCTTCTTGCCCGTCACCGTCGAGCCGGTGAACGAAATCTTGGCGACGTCGTTGTGCAGCGCGAGCGGCGCGCCGGCATCGGCGCCGAAGCCATTGATCACGTTGAGCACGCCCGGAGGGGCGCCGGCTTCGATGAAGAGTTCGGCCAGCAACAGGGCCGACAACGGCGCCTGCTCCGCGGGCTTCAGCACGACCGAATTGCCGGCCGCCAGCGCCGGCGCAATCTTCCACGCGATCTGCATCAGCGGGTAGTTCCACGGCGTGATGCACCCGACCACGCCGAGCGGTTCACGCAGCGTGTAGTGAAAGGCATCGACGACGGTCGCGGTGACCGTGCCTTCAACCTTGTCGGACAGTTCGGCGAAGTAGCGGAACGTCAGCGCCGACTGCGGCACGTCCACGGCCACCATGTCGCGGACCGGCTTACCCATGCACAGCGAGTCGAGCAGCGTGAAGCGCGCGGTGTGCTGTTCGATCAGGGCCGCGAGACGATTGAGGACGTCCAGGCGATCGCGGGGAGCCATCCGGCGCCACGTGCCTGCCCGGAACGCGCGCTGCCCGCTGGCGACCGCTGCGTCGATATCCGTCGCGTCACCCGCAGCGACCTCGCACAATGGCTCGGCCGTGGCCGGGTTGACGACGGTGAATCGCCCGGCACGGGCCGCAACGTGTTCGCCGTGAATGAAGTGACCAGTCGAATAGCGCAGCTCGTCGGCCAGGCGGTGCCACTCGGCGCGGTTTTGCGGAACGGACATTGGAGACCTCGGGAAATCGGGGGTCGAAGGATGCGGCGACCGGCACGCAAGTTTAACGATTTCGGGGTCTGCGCGGCCGGTCACGTGGACGGTTTCCGAGCGACTGCTTTTCCCGGTTGGTAGATAAAACTTTAGGCGACTGGCCGCGTTTTTGTGCGAGTCTTGCGGGCGCCCGGACAGGTTCCCTGCCCGGCGCCGATACCTACGGAGTGGCACGTGACTGATACCCCGACCCCGGCTCGCCGGCCGTCCGGGCGCGACGCCCGCAGGGCGCAGCGCGCGGGCCCCCTGCCCGACCATCTCCGCCCCGTGAAGCCCGGCATGCAATCCGGGCGTTACCAGCCGCTGTCGCCGGATGACGTCCAGAAGATCCACCGGACGGCCCTGCGCCTGCTGTCCGAGGTCGGCCTGGCCGACGCGCCGGAAAGCGGCGTCGAGTACCTGACCCGCGCCGGTTGCACGCTGAACGACAACGGCCGGCTGCTGTTCCCCGCCGCGCTGATCGAAGACACGCTGGCCAAGGCCGCCCGGCACTTCGTGCTGCACGGGCAGGATCCGCGTTACGACCTCGAGCCCTGGGGCAAGCGCAGTTACTTCGGCACGGCCGGCGCGGCCGTCAACATGGTCGATCCGCGCACCGGCTACCGCGAATCGACGATCAAGGACCTGTTCGACATCGGCCGCATCGTCGACGTCATGGAGCATATCCACTTCTTCCAGCGCGCCGTAGTGCCGCGCGACATCCCGGATCCGTTCGAGATGGACTTCAACACCTGCTACGCCGCCGTGTCGTCGACGACGAAGCACGTGGGCAGCAGCTGGGTGCAGCCGGAACACGTCGAGGCCTCCCTCGAGATGCTGCACCTGATCGCCGGCGGCGAGCAGCAGTGGCGCGAGCGTCCGTTCGTGAGTCAGTCGAACTGTTTCGTAGTACCGCCGATGAAGTTTGCGACCGACGCCTGCAAGTGTCTCGAAGTTGCGGTCCGTGGCGGCATGACCGTGCTGCTGCTCTCGGCCGGCCAGGCTGGCGCAACGGCACCCGCGGCTCTTGCTGGCGCACTCGCCCAGGAAGTGGCGGAGGTCCTCGCGGGCCTCGTCTACGTGAACGCGATCAAGCCGGGCCACCCGGCGATCTTCGGTACCTGGTGCTTCGTGTCCGACCTGCGCACTGGCGCGATGTCGGGCGGCAGCCCCGAGCAGGCGCTGCTCTCGGCCGCGGCCGGCCAGATGGCGCACTTCTACGACCTGACGGGTGGTACGGCCTCCGGCATGACCGACTCGAAGGTGCCCGACGGCCAGGCGGGCGCCGAGAAAGCGCTCAATCACGCGCTGGTCGGCAATGCGGGCGCGAACATGATCTACGAGTCGGCCGGCATGCACGCGAGCCTGCTCGGCTTCTCGCTCGAAAGCCTGGTGATCGACAACGACATCATCGGCGCCACGCAGCGCACGATCAAAGGCATCGAAGTCAACGACGAGCGTTTGTCGTTCGAGACGATCAAGGACGTCTGCCTCAACGGTCCGGGTCACTTCCTCGGCAGCGACCAGACGTTGCAGCTGATGCAGACCGAGTACCTGTATCCCGGCGTCGGCGATCGCAAGAGTCCCAACGAGTGGAACGAACAGGGCGCACTCGACGTTGCGCAGCGCGCGATGGCGAAGGTCGAGGAAATCCTCGGTCACAACTTCCCGTCGCACATCGCCGAAGCCGTCGATGCCGAAATCCGCCGTCGCTTCCCTGTGAAGCTCGATCGGGCGCACATGCGGCCGTCCGCCGAAGCGGCGGCCACGCGACGAGTCGGTTCGCGCTGATCGAGGGCTGAGAGACCGATGGCACTTCCGGGACACGCCAACGTCGTCATCGTCGGAGGCGGCATCGCAGGGTGCTCGATCGCTTATCACCTGACACGGATCGGCATCACCGACGTGGTGCTGCTCGAACGCAAGCAACTCACCTGCGGCACCACGTGGCACGCCGCCGGCCTGGTGGGCCAGTTGCGCGCGACGCGCAACCTCACCGAACTCGCGAAGTACACGGCCGATCTCTACCACTCGCTCGAGGCCGAGACCGGCCAGGCGACCGGGTTCAAGCAGAACGGCTCGCTCAGCGTAGCAACATCGCTTGCACGGCTGGAAGAGCTGAAACGCGGCGCTTCCATGGGCAAGACGTTTGGCCTGCGCATCGACGAACTCACGCCGGGTGAGATCAAGGAACGCTGGCCGTTGCTCGAAGTCGGCGACGTGGTCGGCGGCATCTTCCTCCCGCAGGACGGCCAGACCAACCCGATCGACACGACGCAGGCGCTCGCCAAGGGCGCCAAGCAGCGTGGCGCGAAGATCTTCGAGAACACGAAGGTCGAACGCATCCGCGTCGAGCAGGGTCGCGCCGTCGGCGTCGAAACTGAAGCGGGCTTCATCGCATCGGACACCGTGGTGCTTTGCGCCGGCATGTGGTCGCATCGCCTTGCGGACGACATCAACGTGGCCGTGCCGCTGCACGCTGCGGAACACTTCTACATCGTCACCGAGCCCATCGAGGGCCTGCCCGGCAACCTGCCCGTCCTGCGCGTGCAGGACGAATGCGCGTACTACAAGGAAGACGCGGGCAAGCTGCTCATGGGGTGTTTCGAGCCCGTGGCGAAGCCGTGGGGCATGCAGGGCATTCCTGAGACTTTCTGCTTCGATTCGCTGCCCGAAGACTACGATCACTTCGAACCGATCCTCGAGGCGGCCGTGCGACGCGTACCGGCACTGGGCTCTGCCGGCATCGCCCTGTTCTTCAACGGCCCGGAAAGCTTCACGCCAGACGACCGTTACTACATCGGCGAGACGCCCGAAGTGCGCGAACTGTTCGTCGCCACCGGATTCAACTCCGTCGGTATCGCTGCCAGTGGCGGCGTCGGCAAGGTCGTCGCCGACTGGATCCGCGACCGCAGTCCGCCCATGGACCTCGCGGACGTCGATGTGCGACGCGTGCTGCCGTTCCAGTCCAACAAGCGCTACCTGCACGACCGCACGACCGAAACGCTCGGCCTGCTGTACGCGATGCACTGGCCTTACTACCAGTACTCCACAGCCCGCGGTGTGCGCCGCACGCCGTTGCACGATCGATTGGTCGCCGCGGGCGCCTGCATGGGCGAAACAGCCGGCTGGGAGCGTCCCAACTGGTACTCGACGCCGGGCTCGAGCCCACGTTACGAGTACTCGTACGGCCGCCAGAACTGGTTCGATGCCTGCCGCGAGGAATGCCTGGCGGTCCGTGACGCCGTCGCGCTGTTCGACCAGACGTGTTTCGCCAAGTTCATCGTGCAGGGCCGCGACGCCTGCGCGTTGCTGAACAGGCTCGCGACTGCGAACGTCGACGTGCCGCCGGGACGCATCGTCTACACGCAATGGCTCAACGACCGGGCCGGCATCGAAGCCGACCTGACGATCACTCGTCTCTCCGAGCGCGAGTACATGGTCGTCACCTCGGCGATCTGCCAGACGCGTGACCTGGCGTGGCTGCGGCGGGCGATCGAGGCGCAGCCTGATGCGCACTGCACGGTGACCGACGTCACCTCCGGCATCGCCATGCTGGGCATCATGGGCCCGCGCAGTCGCGAACTGCTGCAGACGGTGTCGGGCGCCGATCTCTCGAACGACGTGCATCCATTCGGTCACTCGCGCGAGATCGAGATTGGCTATGCCCGCGTGCGGGCGAGCCGCATCACCTACGTCGGTGAACTCGGCTGGGAGTTGTACCTGCCTGCCGAGCATTGCCTCGACGTTTACGAGCAGTTGCTGCAAGCCGGTGCTCCGCTAGGACTGACGCTGGCCGGCTACCACGCGATGGGCGCCTGCCGCGTAGAGAAGGGCTACAAGCACTGGAGCCACGACATCGGCGACGAAGACACGCCGCTCGATGCCGGGCTCGGCTTTACGGTGGCCTGGGACAAACCGGGCGGCTTCGTCGGTCGCGAAGCGCTGCTGGCACAGAAGGCTGCCGGACCGCTCAAGCGTCGCCTCGTGCAGGTGATGCTGGACGACGCAGCGGACACGGCCCCCCTGCTCTACCACGAGGAACCGATCGTCCGTGACGGCGTGATCGTGGGCTCCATCCGCTCGGGTGCGTGGGGCCATCGGCTCGGCCGCTCCATCGGCATGGGTTACGTGAGCTGCGACGACGGCGTCGCAGCGGAATGGCTGGCGTCCGGACACTGGGAAGTGGAGGTTGCCTGCCGCCGGCATTCGTGCCGCGTGCAGCTGCAACCCTGGTATGACCCGCGCAATGAGCGCATCAGGAGTTGAGCAAAGCATGAAGACGCATGCCCGGGTAATCGTGATCGGCGGCGGCGCCGTCGGCTGCAGTGCCCTCTACCACCTGACGCAACTCGGGCTCACGGACGTCGTGCTGCTCGAACGCGACGAACTCACGGCCGGCTCCACCTGGCACGCGGCGGGCAACTGTCCGAACTTCTCGACGTCGTGGAACGTGATCAAGCTGCAGCGTCACAGCACCAGGCTGTTCTCGACGCTGGCCGAGAAAGTCGGTTACGACATCAATTACCACGTCACTGGCAGCGTGCGCCTCGCGCACACACGCGATCGAGTCGATGAGTTCAGGCACGTCGCCTCGCAGGCGCACGCGCAGGGCATCGAGTTCGAAATGCTGAGCCCGGCCGAGATCGTCGAACGACACCCGTTCGTCGACACGAGCGGCATCCTAGCGGGGCTCTACGATCCGTACGACGGCGACATCGACCCGGCGCAGCTCACGCAGGCGCTGGCCAAGGGCGCACGCGACGCGGGTGCGAAGATCTACCGTGGCACCAAGGTCACGTCGATCGAGCGGTTGCCATCCGGCGAATGGCGGGTGCACACCAACAAGGGCGCGATCCAGGCCGAATCCGTCATCAATGCGGCGGGTTATCGCGGCGGCGAAATCGCGGCGATGGTCGGCGAGTACCTGCCCATCGTCACGCTGTCGCACCAGTACCTGATCACCGAAGACATTCCGGCCCTGGTCGAGCGCGGGGACGCACGCCTGCCCCTGCTGCGCGATCCGGACGTCAGCTACTACATGCGCCAGGAACGCCATGGCCTGATCCTGGGCCCGTACGAGTGGCAGGCCACGGCGCACTGGCTGGACAGGATTCCGGACGAGTTCGCCAACCAGCTGTTCGACGACGACCTCGGCCGGCTCGAGAAGTACATCGAAGCCGCGTGCGAACGCGTGCCGATCCTGGGCACTGCCGGCGTCAAGAAGGTGATCAACGGCCCGATCCCGTATGCGCCCGACGGCAATCCGCTGATCGGTCCCGCACCGGGATTGCCCGGCTTCTATCACTGCTGCGCATTTACTTTCGGTATCGCGCAGGCCGGTGGCGCCGGCAAGATCATTGCCGAATGGGTCGCGCATGGCCAGCCCGAGTGGGACGTGTGGCCGCTCGATTCGAGGCGCTACCTTGATTTTGCGAACGACAAGTTCGTGCTGGCCAAGGCCATCGAGACCTACCAGCACGAATACGGCATCGGCTACCCCGCCGAGGAACGTGCGGCCGGACGACCCGCCAAGACCTCGCCTGCCTACCTGCGCCTCGCTGCCAAGGGCGCGAAGTTCGGCGCCCGTGGCGGCTGGGAACGCGCCGTCTACTTCCCGCAGCCGGGCGATCCGACCGAGCCGGAAGTCTCTTTCCGTCGTCCCGCGTGGCACAAGGCAATCGCGCGTGAGTGCGAGGCGGCCGCAAAGCGCGTTGCCGTGCTCGACCTGCCGGGCTTCACCAAGTTCGAGGTGACCGGCGCGGGTGCCTCCGCCTGGCTCGACCACATGGTTGCGGGCGTGGTGCCCAAGCCCGGTCGTACGGCACTCAACTATTTCCTGAACGACAAGGGCGGCATCGTCACCGAGATGACGCTGACCAACCTCGGTGCAGGCCGCTACTGGCTGATCAGTGCCGCCGCGGGCGAGAAGCACGACGAGCACTGGCTGCGCGAGCACCTGCCGGCGGACGGCTCGGTGCGCATCGACAACATGTCGGCGCGCTACGGCTCGCTGATCGTCGTCGGCCCGAAGTCCCGCGAGTTGCTCGCACAACTGACGCGAGCCGACCTGTCGAACGAAGCATTCCCGTGGCTGTCGGTGCGCACGATCGACATCGGCTACACCAAGGCCATCGCCCTGCGCGTGAACTACGTCGGCGAACTCGGCTGGG
>JAPLSF010000214.1 GCA_026398785.1 Pseudomonadota bacterium
CAACCCCGCGTAATCGGTCGGTGCGACCAGTTCGGGCAATTCGCGCTTGCCGCTCACCAGCTTCCTGGCCGAGGCTCGCTCATTCGGTGTGCCGCGCAGCGTGTAGGTCGCCGCGCCCTGCGGATCGAGGTCCCACAGTACGGTCGAGCGGCCCGACGCGGCAGCAAGGTAAGCAAGGTTGACGGCCGTCGTCGTCTTGCCAACACCGCCCTTGATGTTCGAGACCGCGATGATTTCCATGCTCAGCCGATGATAGTCGAGCCTCCGCGTCCATGCGTAGCAACCGCTCAGTGCGAGGTCAGGATCGGCCGGCCCATACGTATCCGTGCACCCTCGCGCAGACCATCGCAGAGCGCGAACCCCTGCGGCGCCAGCACGATGATCGTTGAGCCGTGCTCGAACCAGCCCATCTCCTGGCCCTTGTGAAACGGCGCGTCGCAGGCGATGACGTTCGGGCCGTGATACTTCAGGTGCAGCAGCACGTCGAGGAAATGCAGGCGGACGCTGGCGACCAGCACTGCGGCCACGGGCACCAGCGCGATGGTCTGCCCGGAGGCTGTGAGCCGGCAGCGCAGCACCGCGCGCTCGTTCCGGCAGAACAGTTTCTCGATGTGTTTCAGTGCAATCGGATTGACGTTGTAGGTCTCGCCTGAAATGTAGTTCACCTGCTCGACGCGACAGTCGTGCGGCGCGTGAAAACGGTGATACATGCCGGAGGTCAGGCGCAGCGTCAGGTATTGCCCATCGCGAAACGTCTGCGCCAATGCTGCGTCGTTGGCCAGCAGCTCGGCCAGCGTATAGGAGGAGCCTTTGGCCTGCAGCAGGGTGTCCCCGTCGATGCGGCCATGGGCACCGACGATCCCATCACAGGGACTCGTCAAGTGTCGATCGTCCGGGTCGATCGGGCGCGCACCGTCGCGCAGCTGACGCGTAAAGCAATCATGCATGCTGCGGAACTGCGTGGTCCGCGCGTCTGAAAGGTCGAGGTCGGCGAACGCCCGCCAAAGTCCGATTGAGATGTCACGGATCAGCGGATTCTCGATCTTGCTGAGCCGACCGACGAGGCGTGTCAGGGTGTTGCGGGGAATGCGGTTGGTGAGCAGGAAGTTCAGGTCTTCCTGGGCGGTGATCCGAGTGAGCAGGGAAAGGTGCGGCGGCGTCATCGGGATGTCATCCACGCGCTGTACCGTGGCGACGGAGGATTGCCTTGGAAACCAGCACCATTGCGTTCATCGCCGCCGTTGTCGGCATCGCGGCCCTCGCGCGCAAGCTGCAATTGCGGCTGGAACTCTCGGCCGCGAAACATCCCTCGCTGGCCGGGCACTCGCGCCTGGCGCGCCGCATGGCAGCCCTTGTTCCACACTACGAATACGACGAGCCGGCATTCTTTAGCGCCGACGACGCACCTGCCGATGTCGTCGAACTGCGGCGGGCGGGCTTCACGCGCCTGACAACTCACTATGCAGAGCGCTTCGCGAAGACTGCGACGCTCACCCGCGAGGTCGAGGACGAGATCTCCGACCTGCAGTTCACCGGTAGGTATCGCGTTCCTTTCCAGTTCCGCAGCCTGGTGTGCAGGCATCTGAAGAGCGGTTCGTTCGTGGAGTCGTCCTCCGGTGTGCAAGTCACCGACCTCGATGGCAACTGGTTCTATGATCTTGGCGGCTCCTATGGAGTGAACCTGTTCGGGTACGACTTCTACAAGGAGTGCATCGAGCGCGGCGCGGCACGCGTGCACGCACTGGGACCGGTGCTCGGTGCCTATCACCCTGTGGTTGCCGACAATGTCGCGCGTCTGCGCCGGATTTCCGGTCTCGACGAGGTGTCGTTCCACATGTCGGGTACCGAGGCGGTCATGCAGGCCGTGCGCCTGGCCCGCTATCACACTCGTCGCTCGCACGTGGTGCGCTTCTGCGGTGCGTATCACGGCTGGTGGGGCGACGTGCAGCCGGGCGTCGGCAACCCGATGCCGGCCGAGAGCACCTACACACTCAAGGACATGGACGACATGTCGCTGCGCGTACTCGCCAGGCGCAAGGACATCGCCTGCGTGCTGGTCAATCCCTTGCAGGCGCTGCACCCCAACTCGGGCGCGCCAGGGGATTCGACGTTGGTTGACAGCTCGCGCCAGGCCCATTTCGACCGCGAGGAGTACGGTGCCTGGTTGCGGCGTCTGCGTGATGTCTGCACCGAGCGCGGCATTCCTCTCATCTTCGACGAAGTGTTTGTCGGCTTCCGTCTGGCACCCGGCGGCGCGCAGGAATACTTTGGCGTCCGGGCCGACATGGTCACCTACGGCAAGACGCTCGGCGGAGGACTGCCCGTCGGCGTGCTCTGCGGCAAGGCGGCGCTGATGAAGCGCTTCCAGGAAGACCGCCCGGCGGACATCTGCTTTGCGCGCGGAACCTTCAACTCGCACCCGTACGTGATGGGCGCGATGAACGAATTTCTGCTGTGTCTCGAGCACAGCCCCGAGATCCACCGTCTTTATGACAACCTCGATGCGCTCTGGAACAGGCGCGCCGAGCGGTTGAACCAGCGCCTCAGCGACGCTGGCCTGCCCATGCGGGTGCGCAACCTGTCGACGATCTGGACCGTGTGCTACACGCGTCCATCGCGCTACAACTGGATGCTGCAGTTCTATCTGCGTGCGCAAGGACTCGCCCTCAGCTGGGTCGGCACGGGCCGGTTCATCTTCAGCCTCAATTACACGGACGCGGATTTCGAGGCCGTGGGCGACCGGATCGTGGCTGGCGCGCGGGCGATGGACATGGAAGGCTGGTGGTGGCAGGGCGCCGAGCTGAGCAATCGCGCAATCAAGCGTCGCATCACGCGTGAGATGCTTCGCGCGCGCCTCGGCCGCCCGCCGGTCAGTGCGATACCACCGCCGCCGTCGGAGGCTCCGGCCGTTCCCCACGGATGAGGTACAGCGGCGCCTTATAGTAGAGTTTCACGTCGTGGAAGGGGTCCGTGAGGATCTTCGTGCACCAGACAAGACCTGTCTGCACGTCCTTCAGGTAGAAGAGGTGCACGGTGCGGAACAGCAGCCCGCCCAGCCCCACGATGAGCCAAACCTGGCCGACGTGAGTCCAGAATTCAGCGGCGCCCGCGTGCGGGGTGAAGACGCCAAACAAAGTCGGCTCGAGCACCAGCAGCAGCGGCGAGACCGCCCAGATCGCCAGCAGCACGATCTTGCGGCGCAGGTTGTAACCCACCTTGATCGCTTCCTTGTACTCCTGGGTCGCCTGATTGATTGTGTCGTAGCCCTTGGGCTCGAAGAAGAAATGGCCGGCTTGGCGGGTCGTCATCGACACGAGCCACGCGACCAGTGCTGCGATCGCCGGATTGACGAACATCAGGACGTAGGAAAAGAGAAAGCTCGTGGCACTCACCAGGTGCAGGGACTGGTTGACGAGGCTGTGGTGGTAGTAGCGGTGGTCATCCCAGCGCTGCGTGGCTAAAGCCTGCCGGAAGTTCGTCATGCGCGTCGATCTCCTGAATGAGCGATCTCGGCGGTGGTTTACATGACATTCTTGACGGTGCGATTACAAAGACCGGAAATCGGCCGCAGGCCTCGGCCTGTGCCCGATTCGCGCAGGCGCCGTGCGGGCACCGTTGGGGTAATCGGACTAGAATGCATTGCTCCATCGCCTGTCGGCGCTGATCACGGGTGCAACGAATGAATGCGAAGGTAGTCAAGATCCGGCGCGCCACGATCAAGGACGCGCAGCGCATCAGTGAACTGGCGCAGGCAGTTGCACTCCAGTTCATAGTCGATGAGTTCACCGGGAAGGGACGTGCTCTCTACCTGCAGGAACTGGCGCCTGCGGCCATCACCAAGCGCGTCTC